>CACZTK010000048.1 GCA_902784095.1 uncultured Erysipelotrichaceae bacterium
TATAAGATTTCTAATAGTGATATTTTATATTTGATAGATTTATGTAAAAATGATCTTACTAAGATTGACAGTGAATGTGAAAAATTAATGATGTATAAATATGAATCTAAAGAAATAGTAAAAGAAGATATTACTAATTTAGTTGTTAAAAAATTAGGGGATAGTAGTGACTTATTATTTTCATTAGTTAATGCTATTATGCAAAAGAATAAAAAACGAGCTTTATCAATTTATCAAGAATTAAAAGAATATCAAGTAGATAGTAATTCTATAATAGGATTGATGGCATCACAAATGAAATTAATATCACAAATAAAAGTATTAAAAGAAGATAGGTTAAGTAATGAAGAAATTCAAAAACAATTAAATGTAAAATCTTTGTATCAAATAAAAAAACTTAGTGAGTATATTTATACTTATTCATTAAATGATATCCATATATTTTTTAATAAACTATCTGATTTAGACTATAAAATTAAATCTGGTAGAATTGATAGTGGGGATGCTATTGAGTTATTAATAATTGATTTATAAAAATAGTGAAAGTATCACTATTTTTTTTATTATTAAAGACAATTTACATAATATTTGATACAATATTAGTAGGTGAATAGAGGTGTTTAGATGAACTTAGAAACATATCAAGATAAGCAAATAATCTTTGTCACACCTAATAGTACAAAGATTAATGTTATAAAAGAAAATAGTCATTTATTTTTAAATATCAAGTATATGACAAAGGAAGAATATCTGTCTAAATATTTCTTTTCTTATACTAATAAAACACTTGATTATTTAATTACTAAGTATTCTTATAACTTGGATTTTGCTAAAATCATAGTTGAAAATTTATATGTAATAGATGTTAATAAAGAATATAAGAATTCTAAACTTGTTGAATTACAAAAAATTAAGAAAGACTTATTAGATAATAATCTCTTAGAGCAAGACCAATTATTTAGAGAATATATAAAAGATAAGCTAATAATTGTATATAATTATCCAGTTTTAGAAAAGTATGAAGAGGAACTTTTTAAAGATGCATTAATTATTAATAAAGAAAGAAAAGATATTAATGTTTCTGTTTATCACTGTAATACTTTAGAAGAAGAATTATTATTTGTTATTGAAAATATATTAAAACTAGTAAAATCTGGAGTATCACTAAATGATATTATTATAGGAAATGCATCTGTAGAGTATTTATATCCAATGTATAAAATGTTTTCTTATTTTAATATTCCAATTAATATTAATATGAATGAATCTTTATATGGAACATCTATAGTAAAAGAATATTTAAATAGTAAAAAATTACCTGGATTTGTTAATCCTATTGTAAAAAGTTTAACTTCTATTATTAATAGTTTAGTAGATATAGAAGATAGTCCTAATTATCAAATGTTTTTAATAGATAAATTAAAAACTACTAATATTCCTTCTATTAAATATAAGAATGCTATTAGAGTAGTTAATGATATTTTTTATGTAGAAGATAATAAATATCTATTTGTAGTAGGCTTTAATAGTGATGTTCTTCCTAAAACAAAGAAAGATGAAGATTATATTAGTGATTCTATAAAAGACGAAGTAGGACTTTATACTACGGATATTATTAATAAAAAAGAAAAAGAAAATGTATGTGGAATCATCTCTAATACAAAGAATATTTATTTATCATATAAAGATAGAAGTAATTTTAATGAATATTTAAAATCTAGTTTAATAGATGAAGAAAATATAAGTATAATAGATTATATTCCAAGTATTACTAATAGTAATTTATATAATAAAATAATACTTGGAGAAAATCTGGATAATTATTATAAATATAACGAAAAAGACAAATTCTTAATACCTTTACTTAGTCATTATAATATTCCATATAATACATATGATAATAAGTTTAAATGTATAAATAAAGAAGATTTATATAAATATATTAATTATAAATTAAAAGTAAGTTATACATCTCTTAATAGTTATTATGAATGCAAGTTTAAATACTATATTAATTATATATTAAAGATAGATCCATTTGAATCTAATTTTTCTACTATTATTGGAAATTTATTTCATTATATATTTTCAGTTATGGATAATCCATTATTTAACTTTGAAAGAGAATGGGATAATTATTTAGAAAAAGAAGATTTAAGTATAAAAGAAAGATTTTTCTTAGAAAATTTAAAAGAGGATTTAATTACTGATATAGAATTAATTAAAGATCAAGATAATTTTACAGAGTTAAAGAATAAATTATATGAACAAGAAGTAAACATAAAACTTAATAAAAATATTGATACAATTCTTACTGGTAAAATAGATAAAGTTATGTATAATACATTTAATAATAATACATTAGTTAGTGTTATTGATTATAAGACAGGGCATATTACTACTAATATTAATAATTTAAAATATGGGTTATCTATGCAACTTCCTATATATTTATATTTAATTCATAAATCAAATCTATTTAATAATCCAAGAATAGTAGGTATTTATTTACAGAAAGTATTAAATCAATCTTATTCATTTGATCCTAAGAAAACTAAATTAGATCTTATAAAAGATAATTTAAAATTACAAGGTTATTCTAATAGTGATATGGATGTTTTACAAAGATTTGATAATACTTATGAGAATAGTTTATTGATTAAGAGTATGAAAATTAATAAGGATGGAAATTTTTCTTCATATTCTAAAGTATTAAATGATGAAGAATTTTCTAAAGTTATGGATTATACTGATAAAAAAATAAATGAAGCAGTTGATTCTATTTTAGAAGGGGATTTTTCAATTAATCCTAAAGTAATAGATAAAGATAATTTATCTTGTAAGTATTGTAAATATAAAGATATTTGTTTTATGACTAATAGTGATATTGAGTATTTAGATAAAGTAGAAGATTTATCATTTTTAGGAGGTGATGAAGATGGCATGGACTAGTGAACAACAACAAGCTATTACTAAAGATGGTACTAATATAATTGTTTCTGCGGGGGCAGGTTCAGGAAAAACTGCAGTATTAACTGAAAGAGTTATAAGAAAAATTAAAGATGGAGTACATATTAATCAATTATTAATTATGACTTTTACTAATGCTGCTGCTAAAGAAATGAAAGATAGAATTAGAAAAAAATTAACTAAAGAAGGATATATAGAAGAAGTTAATTTAATAGATTCATCATATATAACTACATTTGATAGTTTTTCTTTAAGTATAGTAAAGAAATATAATTACTTATTAAATCTTCCTAAGAATATAGATATTACAGATAATTCTATTTTAACTATAGAAAAACAAAAACTAATGGATAGTATTTTTGATGATTATTATTTAAATGAAAATGATAAATTTAAAAAGTTTATAAAAGATTTTTGTTATAAAGATGATGATAATTTAAAAAGATTATTAATTAGATTAAATGATAAATTAGATATGAAGATAGATAAATCTAATTACTTAGAAAACTATATATCTAATTATTATAATGATACATTTATTGAAAATAGTATTAATGAATATTTCTTATTGATTAAAGAAGAAATAAATTATATAGAAGAAATTATGGAACTACTTTCTAATTATTTAGATAGTTCTTATATAGAAAAACTGTATGAAGCATTTTCAGGTCTTTTGAATGCTAAAAATTATGATGAAGTTATAAGAACATTAGATTTTACTATTCCAAGACTTCCTAAAACAGATGATGAAGAAGTAAAGAATATAAAAGATAAAATAACTAAATCAAAAGAAAATATTAAAAAACTATGTATTTATAATTCCATAGAAGAAATGAAAAATGAATATTTAGAAACTAAAGATAATATGGAAATTATAATAGAGTTAGTAATTCTATTTGATAAAAAATTAAATGACTTAAAGAAAAATAAAAATATCTATTCATTTACAGATATTAGTAGAATGGCTATTAAAATAATAGAAGATAATAGTGATGTATGTAAAGAATTAAGAGAAAGTTTTAATGAAATAATGGTAGATGAATACCAAGATACTAATGATGTAGGAGAATACTTTGTATCATTAATAAGTAATAATAATGTTTATATGGTAGGGGATATAAAGCAATCTATTTATAGATTTAGAAATGCTAATCCTTATATATTTAAAAGTAAATATGATTTATATTCTAGTAATGAAAATGGTATCAAAATAGATTTAGTTAAAAACTTTAGATCTCGTGATGAAGTACTTAATAATATTAATTTAATTTTTAATGAATTAATGGATGATAATCTAGGAGGAGCAAATTATAAAGAATCTCATCAAATGGTTTTTGGAAATATGCTATATAATGAAGATGGTAAAACAGAACAAAACTATAATTTTGAAATATATGAATATGATACTGAAGATAAGAAATTTACAAATTGTGAGAAAGAAATATTTATAATAGGAAATGATATTAAAAAGAAAATAGATAGTAAATATAAAATATTTGATAAAGATGAAAATATATTAAGAGATATAGAGTATAAGGACTTTGTAATTTTAATAGATCGTGCAACAGATTTTGACTTATATAAAAAAGTATTTGAATATTTAGGTATTCCACTTACTTTATATAAAGATGAAGAACTAGATAGTGGAAATGATATCTTATTAATTAGAAATATTTTAAAGATAGAAAATGCCATTGATAAAGATAATTATGATGAAGAATTTAAATATGCATTCTTATCAGTAGGTAGAAGTTATTTATTTGATCTAAGTGATGAAGAATTATTAAAAACTTTTACAAATAATAGTTTTAAAGAAAGTATTATTTATAAGAAATGTTTAGAATTATATAATTATTATTATGAAGTAAGTCCTAAAGTATTTTTCTTAAAATTACTTGAAATATTTGATTATGAGAATAATTTATTAAAAACAAATAATATAGCAGTTAATCGTATAAGATTAGAATATTTTTATAATTTACTTGATAGTTTTGAGAATAATGGAAATACAATTAATGAATTTATAGAATACTTGGATTTAATATTTGATAGTTCAGAAAAAACAAGATTTTCTATAGGAAATAATAATTCTAATTCAGTTAAAATAATGACTATACATAAATCTAAAGGATTAGAATATCCTATATGTTATTATTCTTTACTATATAAAGAATTTAGTTTTAGAGATTTAACTGATAGTATTTTATATAACAATAAATATGGTATTATTATTCCTTATTTTAATGATTATTCTAAGGATACTATATATAAAATACTATTAAAAAATGATACTAAGAAAGAAGAAATATCAGAAAAAATTAGGCTTTTATATGTAGCTTTAACAAGAGCAAAAGAAAAGATGATTTTATTAATACCTAAAATAGATGAAGATAAAATAAATATTCATAATACATATTATGATAAAGGAAGAATTAAATCATTTTTAGATATGATTTATTATGTATATAATTATATAAATCCTTATATAAAATATGTAGATGTAAATCCTACTAAAGATTATTTATTTAATAATAAAGATAATAATATTAATAATTTAATAGAAGAAGATAATATTAATATAGAAGAAATTAGTTTTGAAAAAGAAGTATTAGAAGAAAAACATTTTTCTAAGAGTAGTGTTAAATTATTTACTAAAGAAGAAATTACTAAATTAGATTTTGGTAGTAAGATACATGAAAAATTAGAATTATTAGATTTTAAAAATCCTAATTATAATTTATTAAATTCTTTAGAAAAAGAAAAAATAAAATTATTCTTAGAGAGTGATTTAATAAAAGAAAATATTAATTCTAAATTCTATAAAGAATATGAGTTTATTTATGAAGAAGAAGATAGTATTAAGCATGGTATTATAGATTTAATGATAGAATCTAATGATAAGATTATTATTATAGATTATAAATTAAAAAATATAGAAGATGATGCTTATAAAGAACAGTTATTAGGATATAAAAGTTATATATCAAAAATTACAAATAAAAAAATAGAATTATATTTGTATTCTATTTTAGATTCTAAATATCAAATGATATCTTAATAAAATATCCATGGATTAACTGATGAACTTCCATGATAAGGATAACCATCCCAAATTGAGTAGTGTAAGTGTACTCCAGTTGATAATCCAGTAGATCCCATATGGCCAATTATTTGCCCCTTTTCTACACGTTGATTTAATCCTACTGTTTTATCACTTAAGTGACAGTATAGGGCATAATAACCATTATCTTGTTGAATTACAAGATAATTACCACCATCCCATTTATAAGTATCTGTTACGACAACTCCACTACTTGCAGAATATATATTATAATTTCCATCATAAACAATTATATCTATTGCTGGATGTCCAGAATGATATTGTGTAGTTATTCCATAGTTTAGACTAGTAGGCCATCCCCAAGAAGTATCAATAACATTTTGCATAGGAACAGGTGTAACTGTTTCTTCTTTTTTTTGTTCAACTACTTTTTCTTTTTTCTCATATGAAGTATCTACTTCCATAAAACTTAAGTTCATAGCATCAGCATTCAAAATATCCACACTTAAAGCATCAGGCAAAGTAGCTCCATATTCAAGCATAATACCTGTAGTGAAAAGCAAGATACCACAAAGAAAATTAGTTTTCATGAGTTTTTTTGATTTATTTTTGTTCATATAAACTCCCCAATTCGTTGCATATTATAACATATTTACATTATAAAGTAAAGTAACTAATTACTTTGATATAGTGGAATAATAGGGTGGTTTTTAATATGAATAAAAAACAACTAACTAAAATGAGGGGTGAGCAGTATTAATACTAGGAGGAACGTATGGTTAATAATAAGATTAACATAGCAAATCCTAATATAATAAAAGCAGGGTAAATCATATTTTTAAAACTAATACTAAAATATGAGTTTTATATTCTTTTTTTGTTGTAATTATTTCAGTTTAATGTTATTATTAATTTATGATAGGAGTGGGAAGATGGAAAACGAAAAGAAAAAAAATAATAAGCAATTATTTGCAATAACATTAGTAGCAATGCTTGCAGTATTAATAATAATTGGGGGAACATATGCTTGGTTAAGAGTTGGTACATCAGCAACAAAAACAAACGTAATTAAAGCTGGAGCATTAGATTTGAGAATTGATGAAACACCTACAGATGGTGCAGAAGTACGTTTAGAAAAGGCAATACCACAAAGTTATAGACAAGGTATATCAAATAAGCCATACAAATTTACATTAATAAATAATTCAACTATAGCAACAGATTATACGATAACACTAGAGGATTTCTATGAAGGAGCAGATGCATCATTAACAAATGATGATAAAATTGCAGATAATTTAATTAGATATATTTTAGTAAAAAATGATGAAGAAATGGTAGCGTCAAATTCAAAACTATTATCAACTGGTAGAACTATAACTTCTGGAACTATTAGAGGTAGAACTGGAGGTAATCCTGTAACAATACCATTTACATTGTATATTTGGATAGATTCAAAAGCAGGAGATATAGCAACAGAAGCAGAACTTATGAGTAAAGTGTTTAATTCAAGACTTGGCATTACTGCAGAGCAAAGACAAGGTGTTTCAATTGCTAATTTACAAAGAGATGTTTGGGTTAATAACCATAATGAACTTTGTATGAAAACGGTATTAGGTGATGAATGTATGTCACCATATGATGATTATTATACAACAAAAGGATTCCTTTCTGATATATTTGGAGAAAGTGCATGTACTGAAGTTGAAATGGGTTCTGCAGCAAATCTTATGTGGATTTGTAATGGTGCGGATGCAAAAGAGTATAAATCATGTTATATTCAAAGCTACTCAAGTGGAGAAAAAAGTCTTTATTGTACTGACCCTGTACATACATATAAAGGTATGACTGGTAGTAAGACATGTAGTGCTACTAATAGAGGTAATAAAGCTTTCTCACCAGGCTATGGACACAATTATTCTTGCTACTTTATAACTCAAAATCCAGATACTGGAAGTTCCGTAAGATATTATTTTGATGATCCTGATAGTGATGATTATTACGAGTCATAATATTAAAATATTTAGATGATTAGAAGAAACGTTTAGTTTCTTCTTTTTTTTTAAATCTACTTTACACATCGATGTATTAATCTATGTAGTTTTGTTGCATGTATGATATTTAAATGCTATGATTGAAGTATGGTAGGTGATTATATGAATATGAAAGAAAAGAATAAAAAACTAGTAAGGCCACTTTTGGTGGCAATGTTTGCAGTATTATTAATATTAGGAGGAACATATGCATGGTTAAGAATAAGTTTAACAGCAGCAAATCCTAATATAATAAAAGCAGGAGCACTAGACTTAAGAATAGATGAAACACCAACAGAAGGAGCAGAAGTACGTTTAGAGCGTGCAGTACCCCAAAGTTATAGACAAGGTATAACAAATAAACCATATAAATTTACACTTATAAATAATTCAACAATCGATACAGATTATACAATAACATTAGAAGATTTTTATGAAGGAGCAGATGCTTCATTAACAGCAAGTGATAAAATAGCTGATGAATTAATAAGATATATCTTAGTAAAAAATGATGAAGAGATGGTAGCAACAAATTCAAAACTATTATCAACAGGAAGAGCAATAGACGCTGGAACAATATCAGGAAAAAGGGGGAATACTCCAACAGAAATACCATATACATTATATGTATGGATAGATTCAAAAGCTGGAGATGATGGAACAGAAGCAGATATCATGAATAAGATATTTAATGCAAGGCTTAATATAACTTCTGAACAACATCATACAGCAACAGAACCAGTTCAAACAGGATTCCAACCAACATACTTTGCATTTGGAGATAATATAACAACATCTTCACCAACAGATTATACAACATTGAATAATATAAATGTATTTTTAGGATTAGATTTACAAGGAAATAAAGGAGTATGTATGAATAGAAGTGGAACAGTTCACTGCTTCCAAGCAGGAGCAACAACTGTATTATATGAACAAACACACTTGCAACGAGTATTCCAAGACGGAACATGTTCATACGATTCCGTGAGCAGTCACTGGAACTGCAGTGTAGATGATTTCAACTGCGTCGTTGGCGATAACGGCTTCGTGTACTGCGGCGATCATGGTGCGGACAAGCACTGCTATGTGGATTTCGAAGGCGATGTTAACTGCTTTTAGTAGTAGCCTGTACTCTAGACATCTCATGGTTGAAAAATTGGCCATGAATATCTTTTAATAATACTAAATAAGAGTTTATTAACTCTTTTTTTTATTACTTTTTCATGTTATAATTTAATAGGAAAGAAGGAATGAATATGAAAACAATGATTTTTGGACATAAAAATCCAGATTCAGATGCAGTATTATCTGCTATTGCTTTATCATATTTAGAAAATAAATGTGGTAATAATACAGAACCTAGAGTACTTGGTAATGTTAATAGAGAAACAAAGTATGCACTTGACTATTTTGGTTTAGATGAACCAGACTATTTGAATGATGTAAAACTTCAAATTAAGGATATTGATTATCATAAAGGATTCTTTATGAGAGAAGATGATTCAGTCTATGAAGGATATCAATACATGTTAAGCCAAGGATTAACTGGACTTCCTGTAGTTAAAGATAATAATATTTTTTCTGGATTAATTACTATGAAAGATTTATCTAAAAGTATTTTAGATGAAGAAACAAATAGAATAGAAACATCTTATCAAAATATATTGGATGTATTAAAAGGAGAAGAAGTATTAAAATTTGATGAAGAGATTAAAGGAGAAGTTTTAGCTGCTGCTTATCAAAAAGAAACTTTCTTTGATAGAATTAATTTAACTAAGAATCATATTTTAATAGTTGGTAATAGACAAGATATTATTAAGTATGCAATTGATTCTAATGTAGGATTATTAATTATTACTGGTAATGGTAATATAGATTTACTTGAAGAAGCTAAAAAGAATAAAATTAATATTATTAGAACAGAACTTGATACTTATCATGTAGCAAGATTAATTCAATTAACTAATTATATTAAAACTATGAACGCTAATTATAATCCAACTAAATTTTTAGATACAGATTATATTGATGATGTTAATGATATAAATAATAAATTAAAACATACTAATTATCCAGTTGTTGATAAGAATAATAAATGTTTGGGATTACTTAGAATTACTGATTTAAGTGAAAAACATCCAAAACAAGTTATCTTAGTTGATCATAGTGAAAGAAAACAAAGTGTTGATGGTTTAGATGAAGCTCAAATTAAAGAAATTATTGACCATCATAATTTAGGAGGAATTACTACTGGTTCTCCAATTAATTATAGAAATATGGTAGTTGGATCTACTTGTACAATAGTTTATACAATGTTTGTTGAACGCGAAATGGAAATTCCAAAGAATATTGCAGGAGCACTTCTATCAGGAATTTTATCTGATACATTAATTTTAAGAAGTCCAACAACTACTGAACGTGATCGTCAAGCAGTTCCTGAACTTGCTAAAATAGCAGGAGTTAATTATGAAGAATATGGAATGGATATGCTAAAAGCAGGAACTTCTTTAGATGGTATGAGTAAAGAAGATGTTCTATATAATGACTTTAAACCATATACTGTAGGAGAAACTACTTTTGGAGTAGGTCAATTCTTTACAATGAATTTTGAAGAAATAGAAAAAGATATGGATGAATATATAAAAGTCATTGATCAAGTAAGTGAAGCAAATAATTATGATTTCTTAGCTTTATATGTTACTGATATTATTAAAAATGGATCATACTTATTATTTAATACAAAAGCAAAAGATAAAGTAGAAGTAATGTATCCTAATTTAGAAATTAAACAAGGTATGTTTATTGAAAAATGTGTATCTCGTAAGAAAAATGTTATTCCACTAGTTATGGAAGTATACGAGAATTAAGGAGATAATAATGAAAAAATCTATTATATTAGTTATTAAAGGTTTTATTATGGGGATTGCTAATATTATTCCAGGAGTAAGTGGTGGAACACTTGCTCTTATCTTGGGAATATATGAAGATTTTATAGGAGCTATTTCTCATTTCTTTTCTAAGTTAAAAGAAAATATTAAATTCTTAGTACCTGTTGTTATTGGTATGGGACTTGCTATTGTATCACTAAGTAGAGTAATTGATTATTCTTATAAACATTTTCCAATACCAACTAGTTTATTCTTTGTAGGTTTAGTATTAGGAGGAATTCCAATGCTACTTTCTAAAGTTAAGAATACAAAGGAAAATAAACAAATATCTAGTTATTTAATAGCTTTAATTACATTTACTATTGTTATTGTAATGGCTTTATCAGATGTTATATTTGGAAGTGGTTTAAAAGTTAGTCTTTCAAATATGGGTATAATAGGATATATTTCATTATTCTTAGTAGGAATAATTGCTGCTGCTACTATGGTTATTCCAGGAGTAAGTGGTTCACTTGTATTAATGTTACTTGGTTACTATTATCCAGTAATAGCATTAATAAAGGAATTAACTTCATTTAAAAATGTTGGTTCTAATATATTAATACTTGGTGTATTTGGATTTGGTGTATTATTTGGAATAGTTGCTATATCTAAATTACTAGAATATTTATTTAGTAAACATGAAGTAAAAACTTATTTTGGAGTTCTTGGATTTATAGTAGCAAGTATATTTGCTATTCCAATATCAACATTTTTAAATAATACTATTTCATTTGATATTGTTCAAATATTAATAGGAATTATATGTTTGGGGTTAGGTTCTATTATTAGTTATAAGTTAGGAGATAAATAATGGTTAAATTATTAGAATATATATTTTTAGGAATATTACAAGGAATTACTGAACCAATTCCAGTTTCAAGTAGTGGTCATATTCTACTTTTACAAATGATTTTAGAAAAAATGAATCAAGTTGTTAATATTGATTTTGAAACTCTTGCTACTATTACAAATTTAGGTAGTTTAGTTGCTATTACAATTCTTTTTTGGAAAGAAATAATAGAGTTAATTAAGTCATTTTTTACTTATATCTTTAATAAAGATTCAAGAAAAGATAAGAAAGTTTCAAATGATTATAGTTATTGTTGGAAGATAGTTATCGCAACTATTCCAGCAGGTGTTATGGGTATTATTGCTACTAAATTAGAAATATTAGATAAGTTAGAAGAGAATGTTAAATTTGTAGGGTTAATGCTTTTAGTTACATCATTATTCTTATTCTTAATTAAAGATTTTAAAGGAGAAAAGGATCGTGATAAAATATCATTTAAAGATGCTATTGTAATTGGGTTATCTCAGATGATTGCAATCATCCCTGGAATTAGTAGAAGTGGAGCTACAATAGTAGGTGGTATGTTTAGTAAGTTAAAAAGGGAAACAGCATTTAATTATTCATTTATTTTATATATACCAATATCTATTGCAACATCACTATTAGGAATTAAAGATTTATTAGAAATGTCAATTTCAAGTACTGAATATATTTTATATATAATCGCAGCCATTCTTTCTGGAATATTTACTTATATATTTACTAAATGGTTTGCTAAGATTGTTAAAGAGGGAAAACTTATTTATTTTTCAATTTATTGTTTAATAGTGGGTGCTTTGGTAATATTATTTTTATAATAAAATAGTGTGGTGATATTATGTTGTATGATTCATGTTATCTAATTTTAATGTTTTTAGTATATTCTTTTATTGGATATATAATTGAAGTATTATTCTGTTCTTATCATGAGAATAGATTGGTAATGAATAGAGGTTTCTTAATAGGACCATGGCTTCCTATATATGGTTCTAGCGTAGTACTTATATATTTATTACTTCATAAATATGAAAATGATATATTAGCCTTGTTTATTATGTCTATGTTTACTTGTTCAGTAGTAGAATTTTTTACAAGTTTAGTATTAGAGAAGATATTTAAAATTAGATGGTGGGATTATTCTAAGCATAAATTTAATTTAGATGGAAGAATTTGTTTAACTAACTCAATATATTTTGGATTAGGTGGAATAGCTCTTTTCTATTTATTTAATCCAGTTGTATTTAGTTTATTTAATGTATTAAGTCATAAAGCACTAATAATAATTACTAATATATTAAGTTTAGTTTTCATAGGTGATTTAATTACATCTATAAGTGTTTTAGTAAAATTAAAAGTATCATCAATTAAGTTTTCACAAAAAGATGTATCTGAAGAGGTTATCAAACTTAGAAATGAAGCATTAAAGAAGAATGCTTTACTATTGAAGAGACTTATGAATGCTTTCCCTAAGGTTGAAGGTAAAAATAAGGAAGTATTTATTGAATTGAAGAAAAAAGTTAATGATATAAGAAATAAGAAAAAAAAGATATAATATCTTTTTTTCTTTTTCATATAATCTAATAGGTGGTTTTATGTCGAAAGAGGCTTTTAAAAGTTTTGTAAGAAATTATCCTGAATTAGGAAGAAGTGTTATGAATAATAAAACTAGTTGGCAAAAACTATATGAATTATATGAAATGTATGGAGAAAATAATAATATTTGGGATAGTTATTTAAATAATTCTATTAATAGTGATACAAGATCTGCTTCTATTAATGAACTTGTTAATATGATTAAAAATGTAGATTTAAACTCTGTTCAAAAAGGAGTTACGAATTTACAAAAAACAATTGGATTACTTCAAGATATAGGAATAGGTTCTAAAGCAAAAGAAGAAGTATATGAACCTAGACCATTATATAAATATTTTGATGATTAATGGATATTGAAACTCAAATGATTGTTAGAAGTAATCCAAATCTTTATCGATTTTTACGAGAAGAATCATATTGGTATAAATATTTAAATAGAGATCCTAGTATTATTAGAGAAGTAGAAAAGAAGATGAAAGAAAAGTATAAATTGACATCACAAGATAGATTAGAAAAACTTAATCAAGGAATTAATTTATTAAGTGGTTTTATGGAAATGATGAAATAGATATATTCTATTTCTTTTTTGTGGTAAAATATAGGTGTGGTGATACTATGAATGAATTATATGAAAAACTAGATAAAGTAAAAGCAGAACTAGATAATTTGGATATTTTTAAAGAATTGGATGATTCTATAAAAAGAGTAAAAGATAATAAAGAATTAATGGATAAAATAGATTTATATAATAGAACTAAGAGTAATGATTTAAGATTAGAAATATATAATTATGATGAGATAAAAGAATATAAGAAATTAGAAAACGAAGTTAATTTGTTAATACTTGGAATAAATAATAGATTAAAGAAAATAAATAATAAGAGGAGTTGTCATCATGAAAGTAATTAGTGGTAAATTAAAAGGTAGAAATATTCTTGGTTTTGACATAGATGGTACAAGACCTACTATGGATAGAGTTAAAGAATCTTTATTTGCTACTATTCAAGATTACATAGTAGATTCAGTTTGTTTAGATTTATTTTCTGGTAGTGGAAATTTAGGTATTGAGGCAATTAGTGAAGGAGCAAAATTTGTATATTTAGTTGATAGTAATAAAAAAGCTGTTAAAGTAATAAATAATAATATTGATAATTTTAATATCAGTAGTCAATGTAGTATTTTAAATATGGATTATAAGAATGCTTTAAAAGAATTATCTTCTAAGAAATTTGATATCATATTTTTAGATCCTCCATATAAGACAAATTATATAGAAGAATCTATTATATTAATAAATAAATATGATTTATTAAATGATAATGGAATTATAGTATGTGAAAGTGATTCTTTAGATAAAATTATATATGATGGATATATAGAAAAAAAATCTAAAAAGTATGGGGATAAATATGTAGTAATATTAGAGAAAATGTGATAAAATACATTTTATAAGGTACGTGATTATATGAATAATAAAGGGTTTGCAATATCAACTATGTTATATGGTTTGATAATAATAATTTTATTAGTTATGTTGATGATTCTATCTATTATGACTTTTAATAGAAAGAATAGTAAAGAATTTTCGTCTATTGTTCGTGATAGGTTAGAAAATGCTGATGTTATAGTTAATTCAAATTTTTTTCAGGTATTTAATTATAATGCAAGTAATTGTGTTACAGGAAATGAATCTACATGTACTTTAAGTAATTGTTATAAAACAAAAACAGTTAATGCTTGTAAAGCAGGAGATATAATTAGATATAGGGTAACGGATAATGAGACAGTTACATTTCATGTATTATATGATACTGCTAATCAAATTATAATGCAGTCACAAAAAAATGTTCTTTATAATATGCCTTGGATATCTGGGATTGATTATAGTAATACAATAACATATGGTATAGATAAAGGTCCTATCACTTTAATATATAGTTCAAGTGAGACTAAAACTATTGAGAATCAAACCGATGGGTGGACTAACGTACCAAATCAAACATATCAAATGGGAACATCAATATTTAAAACAAATGCTTATACAGGTTGTGGTTCTTATAATTCATGTACAACTAACATTTATACTTGGCCTGCACGTACAAAAAAAGCAAGAATAATAACGTTACAGGAAGCAGCAGCATTAGGATGCACAACAACAGCAGGTTCTTGTCCAAAATGGATGTATAATTATTTACAAGATTCTGTTACTTATGGTTCAGTTACAAATGATGATAATCATGGACCAGCTAGTGAAGGTAATTATGGTTATTGGACTATGTCTGCATATACTGCTGGGGATAACAAATCCGCTTGGGGTATAACACAAGAAGGAAAAGTAAACTATTTTAATTCAAATGGTTATATGAATAATGGAGCAAGAGCGGTAATAGTAGTTAATAAAGAATAGCGTTCAGCTATTTTTTTTGTAAACAAAAATTTATTTAGCAAAAACACTTGACAAGTGCTAAAAGATAGTCATATAATGTATTTAGCACTCGTATATTTATAGTGCTAGGAGGTAATGTTAATGTTAACTAAGAGACAAGAGAGTATTCTAAAACTAATAGTTGAACATTATGTAAAACTAGCAAAACCAATTAGTTCAAATTCTATTTGTAAAAAACTTAAATGTTCTAGTGCAACAGTAAGAAATGAGATGGCTTCTTTAGAGGATGCTGGACTGCTTGAAAAAACACATACATCTTCTGGAAGAATTCCTAGTGAAGAGGGTTATCGTTACTATGTTGATAATTTGATGGAATTAAAAGAAATGAATGCAGAAGATATGTTAAAACTTCAAATAATTTTCCATAATAGTCAATTACCACTTGCTGATTGTATTACCAAAAGTTTACAAGTAATATCAGATATGACAAGTTATGCTACTATTGTTTTAGGATCATCTTCACATGATAATTTATTAAAACAAATCGAAGTAGTTCCAATGACTGATACTTCAATGATTGTAATAATCGTTACTGATAAAGGTCATGTTGAACATAAGGAAATAAAACTTGAAGATGTATCATTAGATGATGTAAAGAAAACTGTTAATTTAATTAATAATTTAATAATAGGTACTCCTATTGATGAAATTAGTACAAAGCTTGAATATGAGATAAAGCCAATAATTGGTAGATATGTCAGTCAACATGAAAGACTATATAATGCATTCTATAATGTATTTACAGATTTTACATCAAGTGATGTAAATGTTGTTGGTAAGAACAAGTTCTTAGAACAGCCTGAGTTTAGTAGTGTTGATAAGATTAAAAATATATTTGATAAACTTGATAATGAAGAAGTTTTAAGAGAAATAGAACAAGATAAAGATAATAATATAAAAATATATATAGGTAGTGAAAATAGTATTGATGAAGATGTTACCGTTATTAAAACAAGATTTAAGAATGGTAATGAAGAAGGAACTCTTGCTATTGTTGGTCCTAAAAGAATGGACTATGAACGTGTTGTTTCAATGCTTGAGTTTATCAAGAATCAAGTAGAAGATTAAAAGAGGTGAAATAGATGAATGAGACAAAAAAAGTAAAAAAAGAAGAGTGCGAAGTACTAGATGTAGATAATTCTACTGATGGTTCTAAAGAAAAACATCAGGATAAGAAACATCATGAAAAAAGTAATAAAAAAGAAATTAAATTACAGGAAGAAATTAATAAGTTAACTAAAGAAAAAGAAGAAGCAATTACTAAAGCTCAATATGCACAAGCTGAACTTATTAATTATCGTAAAAGAAAAGATGAAGAAATTTCAGTATATAAGAAGTATTGTAATCAAGATTTGATTACTGAACTTATTCCTGTAATTGATAATTTTGAAAGAGCTATAAGTCTTGATGATAATAATTTAGATGATGAATTATCAAAATTCTTACATGGATTTAAAATGATGTATGCTAATTTATCTGAAATTATGAAAAAGTTTGGTGTAGAAGAAATTTCAAGAAGTGGTGAAGTTTTTGATCCAAAACTGGAAGAAGCATTAATGACAGATAATATTGAAGATATGGATGATGAAGTAGTTACTGAAGTATTACTAAAAGGTTATAAATTATATGATAGAGTAATTAGACCTGCATCAGTAAAAATAAATAAGAAAGATTAATTAAAAGGAGAGATAAATTATGAGTAAAATTATAGGTATTGATTTAGGTACAACAAATTCATGTGCTGCAGTATTAGAGGCTGGAGCACCAAAAGTAATTCCAAATCCTGAAGGAGGAAGAACAACACCATCTGTTGTTGCTTTCAAAAAAGGAGAAAAAATAGTAGGAGATGCTGCTAAACGTCAAGCATTAACCAATCCAAATACAATTATTTCTATTAAGCGTTTAATGGGAACAAATAAGAAAGTAGAAGCTGAAGATAAGAAATATACACCAGAAGAAGTTTCAGCAATGATTCTTTCATATATTAAAGATTATGCGGAAGCTTATTTAGGAGAAAAAGTTACAAAAGCAGTTATTACAGTACCAGCATACTTTAATGATAGTCAAAGACAAGCTACTAAAAATGCTGGTAAGATTGCAGGTCTTGAAGTTGAAAGAATTATCAATGAACCAACTGCTGCAGCCTTAGCTTATGGTCTTGAAAAAGAAGAAGGACAAACAATTCTTGTATACGACTTAGGTGGAGGTACATTCGATGTTTCTATCCTAGAATTAGGTGATGGTGTATTTGAAGTTAAATCAACTAATGGTAATAATAAATTAGGAGGAGATGACTTCGATCAAAGAATAATTGATTATATTGTTAA
>CACZTK010000049.1 GCA_902784095.1 uncultured Erysipelotrichaceae bacterium
AGAAGATCGCGGGTTCGAGTCCCGTAGGGACCGCCAAATGGCTTCATAGCTCAGTCGGTAGAGCAAGGGACTGAAAATCCCTGTGTCGCTGGTTCGATTCCCGCTGGAGCCACCATTTTTTTGTTTATTAAAATTTATTGTTGGTTTGTTTATGACATGCGCTCGTAGCTCAGTTGGATAGAGTGTTTGGCTACGAACCAAAAGGTCAGGGGTTCGAATCCCTTCGAGCGCACCATAATCGGGAAGTGGCTCAACTTGGTAGAGCACTTGGTTTGGGACCAAGGGGTTGCAGGTTCAAATCCTGTCTTCCCGACCATTTTGATTATAGGCAACTATTATTGTTGCTTTTTTTTATTCCCCTTGGCTCAAACCAATAAACTATATTATATTTGGTTAAATAACAAATAAAGATTATCTTTATCTATACAAAATCCTGTTCCATGGTCATGCAATTGACCATATTTTTTTCCATATGTAAATACTCCAAGTCTTATTGAGATTGTAATAATACCATTTTCTAATAAATAAAGAAAAGTTTCAAAATTCTTAAGTTTATAATATACATCATTTTTATACTTCACATATAACTGGCTATTTAGATACTTAGTATCAACATATACAAAACACAGATATTTTAATTTTCTTTCAAGCTTTTCTTTTAATAAATCAAAACTCCATGATGTTTTTCTATCAATTATACCAGTCTTGTCATACACTAATAATTCAACAATACTTTTATCTCTATTAACATTTAATATAAAATAAAAGTTTTCTCCAATTTTTCGTTTGTATTTGGTATCTACAATGGTATTTAACACTTTTAAGTTACTTTTATTATTGGCTAGATAACCATATGCTTCATATATTCTTTTCATTTCAAAGAGATAACTATCGGGTGTGGCACTAAATAGTGTAATTCTATCATTAGTGATTGACTTTTTTGTTTTTATTTCTATTCCATAAAAATCTGGAATTTCAAAGTTATCAGGATTAATTTCAAGAAGTTTTTCTAGTTTTAATCCCGCACATCCAACATTTTTATGATCACATGCAATCCAACCTTTTTCTTTTACCATTTTCATTTTACTCTTTAGTATATCTATTATCTTAATCAGTCCTTTCTATATTAGTCTCTATCAATATTATACGCAAAAATAATAGAAACTTTTTTTTAAAAAACTTTTATTTTAGTAATATTCGTGATATAATTCTATTATTGAATAGAGGGTGTTGCTGATGTTAGGAAAGATTAGCGAAATAATTGATAATCAGGTGTTTTTGCGATTAACAATCGATATTAATAATCAATCAAATTTAGTAAATATCCATGTCGTTTTTGAAGATGGCACAAAAAAGATTGTTGGTGAAATTGTAAATGTAAATCAAAAACAAATGATTATTAACATAGTAGGCGAAATAAAAAATAACCAGTTTTTTCCTGGCTTTTCCTCAAAACCTTCTTTCAAATCTAACGTAAGAATGATATCTTTACCAGAACTTGAAATGATTTTTGGTAAACAATCGCCTAGTAACGGACAAACTTTTTTTGGCTATTCAAATGTATATCAAAATTATCGAATTAATGTGGATATAAATAAATTTTTCAATCAACACTTTTCAATAATAGGTAATAGTGGATCAGGTAAGAGCTGTACTGTAGCTAGTGTTATACAGAAACTATTTACATCAACACCAAATGCACCATTAAAATCAAATATATTTTTATTTGATGCTTTTGGGGAGTATACTAATGCATTCAGTACACTAAAAGAAAAGAATCAAAGTTTAAATTATAAAGTATATACAACAAATACAAGTTATGAAGATACAGATATACTTAAAATACCAGTATGGTTATTGGATATTGATGATTTGGCATTACTTTTAGATGTTACTAGCCCTAATCAACTTCCTATAATAGAAAAAACATTAAAATTAGTTCCAATACTTACTGGACCAGAAAATGAAGTTATAAAATATAAAAATGATATAATTGCAAGAGCACTTGAAGATATATTATTGAGTGGTTCAAATTCAACTAAAATAAGGGATCAAGTTATTGCAATTCTTACAAAATTTAATACTTCCCAATTAAATCTTGAATCTCAAATAGTTCAGCCAGGTTATGTTAGAACTTTGAAACAATGTTTATTCATAGACAAATCCGGTAAATTTCAAGAAATTGAGTTAGTTACAGAATTTATAAGAAGCTTTATAAATTCTGAGGCTGAAACAAATTTAAATAAGGATCATAAACAGTGCTATTACACATTAGCAAATTTAGAGGAAGCATTGGAATTTGCTTTGATTTCAGAAGGAATATTGAAGAGTGAAAAAGTTTATGATGAAGCTAATGTTTTAAGCGTTAGGTTGCATTCTTTAGCAAATAGCAACAATAGAGTTTTTTTTGAATATCCAAAGTATATTGATAGGAATGGGTTTGTTGCAGATTTATTAACAGATCGATTAACTGGAAAAAAATGTCAGATTATTAATTTTAATATCAATTATGTGGATGATAGACTTGCAAAAGCTTTAACAAAAATAATTTCTAAGATGATTTATTCGTTAGCAGTTGAAAATGGAAATAGAGGAAGTATTCCATTTCATATACTTATTGAAGAAGCACATAGATATGTTCAAAAAGATAAAGATATAGATATTCTAGGATACAATATATTTGAAAGAATAGCAAAGGAAGGACGTAAGTATGGAGTCTTTCTAGGATTGATTACTCAAAGACCATCTGAATTATCAGATACAACTATATCACAATGTGCTAATTTCTTAATATTAAGGACAATACATCCTAAAGATTTGGATTATATTCGTAATATGGTTCCAAATATATCGAATGAAGTTCTTCAACAAATAAAAAGTCTTCAGTCTGGAAACTGTGTAGCATTTGGTACTGCATTTAAGGTTCCAACTTCTATGTATATAGAATTTCCTAATCCTAGCCCAAATAGTAATGATGTTGATTTAAAGGCAACGTGGTATTAGTAAATATATATGTAAATATGTAAAATTTTACTTTCTCTTTTATGATAAATATGATACAATAGTATTAATTATGATAGAGCATAATATTAGTATAATAATTATAGTGGAGGAATAGTTATGGCATTAGACAAATTAAAAACATTTTTCGGTGGTGAAGAAGTTCCTGTTGAAACATCAGCAGAGGAAGAGTATTATTCAACTTCTAGAGAATCATATAGTGAAGATAATGGAGCTGCTGGTTCGAAGATGGTATTATTGGAACCAAGAGCATATTCAGAATCACAACAAATTGCAGATTATTTAAAATCTCGCAATGCAGTAGTTGTTAATTTAAAGAGAGTTACACCAGATCAAGCAAAAAGGATAGTTGATTTTCTTAGTGGAACATTATATGCAATAGGTGGAGATTTACAAAAACTTGGTGGAGGAATATTCTTATGTACACCAAATAATGTAAATGTAGAGGGAAAAATTAGTGATGATACAACACCACAACAAAAGACTGCAAGAGGAACTAAAAAAACAGAAGAAGACGAATTTAATTGGTAATTAGAAACTTTATATTAAATATCGTACACTGAGGTGATTTCTAATGGAAAAATTCAGTTATGAGGATGGAGGATATAATCGTAGCGAAGTAAATAAGTTTGTAGATGAGGTTATTTCACAGACAGAGGGAATAATAAAAAAATGCAAGTGGCAAAAACAAGAAATTGAAAGACTAAACCAAGAACTAACTCGCTATCGTAATTTAGAAACATCTTTAAAAGATGCTATTATAAGGGCAGAGGAAGCCGGAGATAATATCAAAAGAATGGCACGAGAGGAATCAAATATGATTATAGCTGATGCCAAACATAATGCTTCAAGAATTGTAAATGAGTCTTTACTAAAAGCTGAAAAAATAGAAATCAAGGCAGAGAATATTGAAAATAATATGAAGATATTTAAAAGAAAACTTAAATTAATAATGGAACAACAAATGGCTGTTGTAGAAGAAATAGAAGTTTTAAAATTAGATGATAATTAATTGTCATCTTGTTTTTTTAAAGATAATATGATATATTATAGAACAAGCAAGTGCGGAAGACGTAATACTATATTTTTTATGTAGAGAACTTCTGGTTGGTGAAAAGAAGCTAAAGATTAGTATTAAGATCACTTCCAAGTGCTCTTAGGGGATAAGCCTAAGACGTTACTCGCGTTAAGAGAATGAGTGTATAGTTAAAGCTGTAAATTAAGGTGGTACCACGGAATGTTTTCGCCCTTATATTTATGGCTTTTTTATATTTTGAGAAAGGATTGATGAGAATGATAATAAACATATTGATTTTGATTATTGGTTTTATAGTATTAATAAAAGGAGCCGATTGGTTTGTAGATGCAGCTTCATCATTGGCAGAAAATTTTCATTTATCAAAAATGTTAATAGCACTCACCATAGTTGCCTTTGGTACAAGTGCACCTGAATTAGCTGTTTCAATAAAATCTGCATTTTCAGGTAGTGGTGATATAGTTTTAGGTAATGTAATTGGTAGTAATATATTAAATATTTTGTTAATACTAGGTGTTGCAAGCTGTGTACATTCATTAAATGTAAAAAATGCTACAGTAAAAAAGGAGTTACCTATTACAATAATGTTATCAATATTATTGACTATTTTGATGAGTGATGTAATAATTTCTGGGGCTAAACTAAATAGTTTAACAAGAGGAGATGGGATTTCAATTTTATTGTTCTTCATGGTATTTATATATTATTTATTATCTGTTATGAGGAATAAGGTTGAAAGCGAAAATGAAAAACCAAAATATGGAATAGTTAAGTCATTTCTATATACGATAATAGGTATAGCATGTTTAGTATTAGGAAGTAATGCTGTTGTAGATTCTGCAAGCATTATTGCAAAAACATTAGGTGTTAGTGAACGTATGATTTCACTTACAATTATTGCACTTGGGACGAGTTTGCCAGAATTGGTTACGAGTGTTATAGCAACTTCAAAAGGAGAATATGACATTGCAATAGGTAATGTTGTAGGAAGTAATATATTCAATATTGGTATTGTTTTAGGTTTGCCAATTGCGTTGTTTGGTGGCATACCATCATTTTCTATAA
Source organism: uncultured Erysipelotrichaceae bacterium (assembly GCA_902784095.1). Taxonomy (GTDB): domain Bacteria; phylum Bacillota_I; class Bacilli_A; order RF39; family UBA660; genus UMGS995. Next base: position 5,123 of record CACZTK010000049.1, read on the forward strand.
ATACTATTGATTTAGTTACAATGTTAGTTGCAGCAATATTATTATTTGTATTTAGTTATAATGATAGAAAAATAACTAGAAAAGAAGGAATTATATTTTTATTAATATTTGTTGTATATTATAGTTTTGTTATAATTGGTTAATTTGGAAAGGAAGATGTATATGAAGTTTGAAAAATTAAGAGAAGGAAAAAGTTCAGAAGTAGAAAAAGAAATATTAAAAGAGTGGAACGGTATTTATAATATATTAAATAAAACAATAGACAATCGAAAAGAAAATGATAAATTTGTTTTCTATGATGGTCCAGCAACAGCAAATGGTTTTCCAGGACTTCACCATATGATGGCAAAATTTCTTAAAGATTCTTTTTGTAAATATCAAACAATGAGGGGACATAAGGTGGTACGTAAAGTAGGATGGGATACACATGGATTACCTGTAGAACTTCAAGTAGAAAAAGAATTAGGTTTTTCTGGAAAAAAAGATATTGAAAAGTATGGAATAGAGAAGTTTAATCAAGAATGTCGTAATATAGTTTGGAAAAATGAAGAAGCATTTACAAGATTAACAGAAGAAATGGGACAATTTATCGATTTAAAGAATCCATATGTAACATACGACAATAATTATATTGAAACAGAGTGGTGGATTTTACAAAAGTTTTTTGAGGAAGGTTTGTTCTATGAGGGAAGTAAAATTTTACCATATTGTCCAAGATGTGGTACAGGATTAGCTTCTCATGAAGTTGCACAGGGTTATGAGGAAACTACAGCAAATACTGTAATAGTTCCATTTAAAAAGAAGGATGAAGATGTATACTTCTTAGTATGGACAACAACACCATGGACATTATCAAGTAATGTTGCTTTATGTGTTAATCCAAAAGAAAAATATGTTAAAGTAAAATCACTTGATAATACATTTATATTGGCAAAGTCACTAGTTAATAGTGTGCTAGGCGATGATATTGAAATATTAGATGAATTTACAGGTAAAGATTTAGAATATCAAGAATACGAGCAGTTAATTACGGATTATGAAGTTAATAAGAAAGCATTTTTTGTAACATGTGATGAATATGTAACGATGGAAGATGGTACAGGTATAGTTCATATAGCACCTGCATTTGGTGAGGATGATGCTAAAGTAGGTAAAAAATATAATTTACCATATCTTAATCCAGTAGGAGAAGATGGAAAATACTTAGAAGGTACATGGAAAGGTATGCTAGTATTTGATGCTGATATTGAAGTAATAAAATACTTAAAGGAAAATGACAAATTATTTAAAAAACAAAAAATGACACATACATACCCACATTGTTGGAGATGTCATACTCCTTTAATATATTATTCAAAACCAAGTTTTTACCTTGAAGTTACAAAATTAAAAGAAAAGATAATAGAAGCAAACAAAGGTGTAAACTGGCATCCAACATTTGTAGGTGAAAAAAGATTTGGAAATTGGCTAGAGAATATGAAAGATTGGGCAATTTCTAGAAATAGATATTGGGGAACACCACTTCCATTATGGAGATGTGAATGTGGACATATGGATATGATAGGATCTAGAAAGGAACTAGTAGAAAAAGCAATAGAAGATATTGATGAAAGTATAGATTTACATAGACCTTATGTTGATGATGTTCATATAAAGTGTCCGCATTGTGGTAAAACAATGTCAAGAGTTACTGATGTAATAGATTGTTGGTTCGATAGTGGATCAATGCCTTTTGCTCAATACCATTATCCATTTGAAAATAAAGAATTATGGGAAGAACAATTTCCAGCAGATTTTATTGCTGAAGGAATTGATCAGACTAGAGGATGGTTCTATACATTATTAGTAATTTCTGTATTTTTGACAGGAAAGTCACCATATAAAAATGTATTAGTAAATGATTTATTACTTGATAAAAATGGAAAGAAAATGTCTAAATCAAAAGGTAATATAGTGGAACCATTTACTACTATCGAAGAGTATGGTGCTGATACAGTAAGATTCTACTTACCGTATGTGTCACCTGTTTGGACTCCATTAAGATTTGATACAGAGGGAATGAAAGAAATTTATTCAAAATATATTTCAACATTTAAAAATGCATATTCATTCTTTGAAATGTATGCTAATGCAGATAATGTTGATCCAAGGGAATATGATGTTAAAGTAGAAGATAGAGAATTAATTGATAAATGGTTATTATCTAAGTTAAATAAACTTATCAAAACTGTAACTGAAGGATACGAGGAATATGATTTGAATAAAGTAGTTAAGGCTATTGTGCCATTCTTAAATGATGATTTATCAAATTGGTATATTAGAAGTAATAGACGTAGATTTTGGGATAGTGAATTAACACTAAGTAAGAAAAGTGTTTACCAAACAACATATGAAGTGTTAGTAGCATTAGCTAAAATAACTGCACCAATAACTCCATTTATATCAGATGAAATTTATACTAAATTAACTGGAGAAGAAAGCGTACATTTAGCAGATTTTCCTAATGTAAAAGAAGAACTAATAAATGAAAAAGTAGAGCAAAAAATGGATTTGGTAAGAGATGTTTGTAGTTTAGGTAGAGATGCAAGAGAAGAAGTAAATATTAAGGTTCGTCAACCAATAAGTGAATTAATTCTTTCTAAAAGTGTTGGTGATATAATAGGTAATTTAGACTCTATAATTACAGAAGAACTTAATGTAAAGAAAATTACATACAAAGAAGATATGACTGATTACTTAAATTATTCTCTAAAGCCAAATTTCAAAATTCTAGGTAAGGAATTAGGACCAAAAATAAAACTATTACAAGAAGAATTGAAAAAGGTATCATCACAAGATGCAGCTAAAGTTGCAACAGAACCATTAACTATAAAACTTGATGGTGAAGATTTCACACTTGATAGTTTAAATACAATTACATCATTAGAAGTAAAAGAAGGTTATGCTGCAAGTAGTAATAATGAAATTTCAGTAATCTTGGATACAAATTTAACAGAAGAATTAGTTTTAGAAGGTCTTGCTCGTGAATTTGTAAGAAAAGTTCAATCTTTAAGAAAAGAAGCAGATTTTGTTATAACAGATCACATTAACATATATTATTCTCAAAATGAAAGAATAGATAAAATGCTTGAAATGTATGAAGAATACATAAAAGGAGAAACTTTAGCAGAAAAACTAATAAAGTCAACTAATATATCAGAGAAGTTTGATCTTAATGATGTAGAAGTAGAAATAAAAGTTGAAAGAGTATAAAAAAAGAGGAACTAATATAATGGTTCCTCTATTTCTTTATCTGGTAGTTCACTAATTTTATTAAGTGTTTTAGCTAAAATATTTAAAGCAATTTGCTCTGTTTTTCTATTTTCATCTCTAAGTGGATTAAATTCAACAATGTCATAAGATGAAACTTTATCGAAGTTATCGATTATGTAATCACATATTTCCATAGCTTCTTCCTTATTTATTCCATCGAACTCAGGTACTGAAACTCCAGGAGCAATATCAGGATCAATAACGTCCAAGTCATAACTTATATGAATGCCCCTAGTTTTATAACCTGCAATGTCAAATGCTTTTTGCATTATTGTACTAACTCCTTCACGTTTTATATCTTCTGTTGAAAATACTGTTATACCAGAGTACTTTACATTTTCTTTTTCCCCATCATCAATACTTCTTGCACCAACGACAACACACTTTGTAGGATTGATTGTAACTCCTCTATGAAACAATCTTAAATCTTCACACTTATATCCTGTGATTGCAGCAAGTGGAAGTCCATGAATGTTTCCAGTGATTGTTGTTTCAAATGTATTATAATCAGTATGAGCATCTATCCATATTATTCCTACTTCTTCATTAATTTTAGTATCTGCTAATGCAGATGCTATAGCAACAGAATGATCACCACCTAAGGTCATAGGAAAATATCCTTCTTTCATTCTTGAAACTATTTCATTATACACTTTTTCATTTAATTCATTAACTTCATATCTATTTTTACTTCTATCAGAAATATTTCTACTTTTAATAATATTTTCATCTTGAATAAACTCAGCAAGTTCTCCTTGATAAAAACTTAATATATCATTAATTAATGTACCAGGTCCAAGTTTTGCTCCATCAATGTGAACACCCAAATCAGAACCTGCTCCTACAACTAATGTTTTCATTAATTCACCTCAATCTTTATTATCATATATAATTTATACTAATTTTACATTTATATCAATAATAAATCTTTAATTTTACATAATTTTACGATATAATTAATATGGGTGGTATAATGAAAAAACTTAGTGAACTATATGATATAAATAGTGATGTAGAAATTAAGGCAATAAAAATAAATTCTAAAGAAATAGAACCAGGGGATTTGTTTGTTTGCACTATGGGAGTAACTGCAGATCGACATGATTTTATCGACCAAGCAATAGAGAATGGTGCAAGCGCAATAGTTGTTAGTAAGGATATAGAAAACAAAAGTGTTCCAATTGTTAAGGTCGACAATACAAACGATGAGTTATCAAAATTATGTCAAAAGTTTTATGATTATCCAAATAGAGAATTAAAAATGATAGGAATAACAGGAACTGATGGTAAAACAAGTACTGCTACAATAGTACAGACTTTAATTGGAAAGGATACTTGTGGATATATTGGAACTAATGGTAGAAGTTGGGCTAATAAAGAAGAAGACGATAATCCAAACACAACACCTGATGAAACAATACTATATAGATTTTTAAGAGAATTTAGAAATGATGGTTGTAATTATGCCGTTATGGAGGCATCAAGCGAAGCTTATTTTAGAAAGAGATTAAACAATTTAGAGTATGATGTGTCTTGTTATACAAATGTCACACCTGAACATTTAAATATTCATGGAAGCTTTGAAAATTATTTGGAATGTAAAAAAGAAGTTTTTAAGAATACAAAAAAAGAAGGGTATTGTGTTTTAAATATTGATGAAGAATACTTTGAAGATATGAAAAGTGCATGTAATGGAAGTGTTGTTACATATGGTAAGAATAATGAAGCAACACTACAAATTATAGAGTATCAAGTTTTTCCTAATAAGACATTAATAAAATGGAAATACAATGATAATTATTATGATATAGAAAGCCCTTTACTTGGAGATTTTAATGTATATAATTTATCTGCTGGTATGCTAGTATGTTTATCACTTGGGTTTAAGATAGAGGATTTAATAACTAATATTAAGAATATAAAAGTAAGTGGAAGACTTGAATTATTACATACTAATACTCCATATTATGTAATGGTAGATTATGCACATACACCAAATGGAATAAAAAACTTACTTAACTTTGTTCACACACTTGATATAAATAGGTCAATAGTAGTAATAGGTTCAGCAGGTGAAAGAGATCGTATAAAAAGACCAATTATGGGAAAAACTGTATTAGATAATGCCAGTTATGCTATATTTACTTATGAAGATCCAAGAAGTGAAGAACCTATAGATATAATTAATATGCTAATTAGTGATGTTAAAGATTATCCTAATTATGAGATTGAAGTAGACAGACATAAGGCAATAGAAAAGGCTATTAATATGGCACAGGATAAAGATATGGTTTTAGTTCTTGGTAAGGGTAATGAAACATATGAAAAATTAAAGAATGAAGTAATTTATTTTAATGACATAGAAGAGTGTTTAAAAGCAGTTGAAAAAAGAAATGAAAAAGAATCTGCTTTAGTAAATGAATAAAAGATTTAAATATATTTTTTAAATCTTTTTCTTTGAAAAAAATTAAAAATATGTTATAATATGCGAGAAGGAAGTGGTAATTGTGACTGAATTAAAAGAAGTAAAAGGTGTAGGACCAAAATCATTAGCACTACTAAATAAAATTAATATATATACCATAGAAGATTTAGTCACACATTATCCATTTAGATATGAAGTATTAACTCGTGGAAATCTTGCCGAAACAGAGGATCAAGGACATATAATTATAGATGGTAAGATAGAAAGTGTCCCTATATTAATGAGATTTAAAGCAGGACTTAATAAAATGAATTTTAGACTTGTTACTCAAAGTGGAGTAGTAGGTGTATCAATATTTAATAGGGCATTTTTAAAAAATCAATTGCAAGTAGGTACTGGAATCACAGTAATAGGTAAATTTGATAAAAAGAAAAATGTTATAACTGCATCAGAAATAAAATTTGAAACACTATCAAATAAAGTTAAAATAGAGCCTGTTTATCATGCTACTAATGGTCTTACTAACAAAAACATAGCTACTTACATTAATATGGCATTATTGTTTTATGGTAAAGAAATACCAGATTATATTCCAGAAGAGTATATTAATAAGTATAATTTCTTAAATAAGAAAACTTCTTTAAATATAATTCATAATCCATCAACAGAAGAAAAATTAAAAGAGGTAACTATTAGGTTAAAATATGAAGGATTATTTGCTTTTATGTTTAAGATTAACTATTTAAAACTTGAAAACAAGAAGAATAATAAGGGTGTTGAAAGAAAAATAGATTATGAAAAACTAAATAAGTTTATAAAAACAATACCATTTGAACTTACTAATGATCAGAAAAAAGCAGTTGATGATATTGTTAAAGATCTAGAAAGTTCATCACGTATGAATAGATTATTACAAGGTGATGTTGGTAGTGGAAAAACAATAGTAGCATTTATTTCAATGTATGCTAATTATTTAAGTGGATACCAAAGTGCTTTAATGGCTCCTACTGAAATACTAGCAGTACAACATTATAATAACTTGAAAGAAATATTAAAAAAGACAAAAGTAAAGGTAGAATTACTAACGGGTTCAACTTTAAAGAAAGATAAAGTAAGAATATATAAAGAATTAAAAGAAGGTAGTATTGATATGATAATTGGTACTCATGCTTTAATTCAAGAAGAAGTTGAGTATAGTAATTTAGGCTATGTTATAACTGATGAGCAACATCGTTTTGGGGTTAACCAAAGAGCAAATCTTCAAAATAAGGGTGTTAAACCAGATATATTATATATGAGTGCAACACCAATTCCTAGAACTTATGCATTAACAGTTTATGGGGATATGGATATGTCTATTATAAAAGAAAGACCAAAGGGAAGAAAACCAATTAAGACATATGTAAAGAAGAATGATGAAATAAAAGATGTATTACAAATGATGTTAGATGAATTAAAGCAGGGACATCAAGTGTATGTAATTGCCCCATTAATTGAAGATAGTGAAAATGAAACTATGGCCACAGTTGCTAATTTAAAGGATCAAATGATGCTTGCTTTTGGTAAAAATTATAAAATTGATATTATTCACGGGAAAATGGCTAGTGGAGCAAAAGATTTAATAATGCAAGAGTTTGCAGCAGGTAAAATTAATATTTTGATTTCAACCACTGTTATTGAAGTAGGTGTTGATGTTAGTAATGCAACTACTATGGTAATATTTGATGCCAATAAATTTGGACTTTCAACACTTCATCAGTTACGTGGTCGAGTTGGTCGAGGAAGTAGTGAGTCACAATGTATTCTAATTAGTGAGACAGATACAAAAAGATTAGAAATTATGAAAGAAATAGATGATGGATTCCTAATTAGTGAAGAAGATTTTAAATTGCGTGGACATGGAGATTTATTTGGTACTAAGCAAAGTGGGGATATGGAGTTTAAAATAGCAAATCCAAGAACTGATTACAAAATATTGTTGCAAGCTAAGAAGGATTCTGAAGAATACATAAAAAAAGAAATAGACAACAAAGACAATTTATTAAAAGAAAAATTAATAGCATCTATAAATAAAAATTATTAATTAAAAAGTCAAGTGCAACAAATGAATAATTTATAATATATTCACTTTTTCTTGTAATTTATAAAATTTATTAATA
>CACZTK010000050.1 GCA_902784095.1 uncultured Erysipelotrichaceae bacterium
CCGATACGGTATTGCTACCATTGGATTTTGAGTCCAACGCGTCTACCAATTCCACCACACAGGCATATATAAATTATATCATAAATTTAAAAAGTATCAAGCCTCACTTGATACTTCTTCTTTATATTTTGAATGATATAAGTCTGTTTCCTCTGTTTTGTCTTCTTGTGTTTCTTCAACAAACTTAGACATATCTGGTAGAGCTTCAATATTTGGAAGACCAAAATAATCTAAAAATTCACTTGTTGTTTCATAAATTATTGGTTTTCCTGGAAGATCACTTCTACCTACTTCTTTTATAAATCCTTTAGCAACTAATTTTCTAACTAATTGAGCACTTGATACTCCCCTTATTTCATCTACTTTAATTCTTGTTATAGGTTCATTATATGCAATGATTGCCAAAACTTCTAATGCTGCTTGACTAAGGGTATTAGTATTTGGATTTTCTATCAATTTTTGATAATATTCTTTATGTTCAAATTTAGTAGTTAATTTAAATCTATTACCTAAGAAATCTATTCTTAGTCCTCTATCATCTTCTTCATATCTAGCACGTAAATCCTTTAGTAATTGTTTTGATTCCTCTTCATCTATTTCTAAAACATCCTTTATTTGTTCAAGTGTTAATCCATCTTCTCCTACAACAAATAAAAGACCTTCTAAAATTGCTATATTGTTCATTTTCTCACCTCGCATATTATGTCATCAAATGTTTCATTTTGAGTAATTGTAATTTCTTTGCTTTTAACCATTTCAAGTACTGCTAAAAATGTAGCAACAACATATTCTCTTGAAAATACTGGAAATAGTTTAAAGAAAGAAATCTTTTTTTCTTTTGTAAGAATTCTTTTAATATCACTTCTTCTAGATGATACAGTTATTTCTTTAGAAGTTACTTTTGTAGCTAATGGTTTTGCTTCTTTTTGTCTTTCTAAAAATTTAGCAAAAGCATCTACTAAATCATCTAATGTTACATCAGAAGTAATAGTTGTTTCTTCTTCAATATAATTAGATATATCACTAGGAGATTTAGTATATATCTCCATTCTTATTTCTTCTTTTTCTTTTAAAGTTTTTGTTATTTCTTTATATGCATCATATTCAAGTAATCTATTTATTAATTCTTCTCTTGGATCTATTTCTTCTTCAGTTTCTTCATTCTTTTCTCTTGGAAGTAATAGTTTAGATTTTATTTCTATGAGTTCAGAAGCTAAAACTAAGTATTCACTATCTATTTCTAAATTCATTTTTTCTTGTTGTTTGATATATTCTAAGTATTGTTCAGTTATTTCTTCTATTTGAATATCAAATATATCCATTTTATTATTCTTAATCAAATGAAGTAATAAATCAAGTGGACCTTCAAATTCATTGATTCTTAAATCTAGATTCATCTTATTACCTCCTATCATTTTAAGTATATCATAAAATAAGAAAAAGAAAAAGTTTCAGTATTTTTTTACTTTTATGTTATACTTAAGTTGGTGAATTTTATGAAAACTTTTAATGAAATTGATGAAAACTTTATATGTGAAAATTGTGGATTCCATGTAGAAAAACTAGGATACTCTTGTCGTGATCATTGTCCTAATTGTTTATATTCAAAACATGTTGATATAAATCCAGGGGATAGAGAAAATAAATGCCATGGATTATTAAAACCTATTGGTGTTGAAAAGTTTAAAGATACTTATAAGATTATATATGAATGTACAAAATGTAAAAAACAACATAAAAATGTTGTTGCGAAAGACGATAATATTAATGAAATAATAAATTTATCTGTAATAAAATAAACTCCTAATTAGGAGTTAATTTTTTGGTCTAAATATTAGTGCAAAAAAGAAAGAAAATATTATTGCAGATGTAATTCCAGCAGCAGTTAAATCAAACATTCCACCTATTATTCCCATAATACCCATACTATTTGCTTTAGCAAGTGCTCCGTGTACTAAGGAATGTCCGAAACTTGTAATTGGGACTAATGCCCCTCCTCCAACTTTAACAATTATTTTATCATATAAACTAAAAGAATCTAAGAATGCTCCTATTACTACTAACATACTAGTAATATGTCCAGGAGTTAATTTTGTATTATCTAGAATAATTTGTGATATTAGGCAAATAAAACCACAAAAGATAAAAGAATTAAATAATAACATTATACCACCTCCAAACTAACTGCATGAGCAATACTTAAAATATTTTGTCCCTGAAATAATGTAGTTGGTGAATACATAGCACCTGTTGGAATTAATAATACTTTCTTTATTTCTTTTGATTTTAGTTTTTTATAAATATAACCATAATTAACTAAAGCACTACATACAGGTCCACTTGCTCCTGCTAAACACTCTTCTTGTTTATCTAAATCATAAAGCATTACTCCACAATCATTATAGTTTTTAGAAATATCAATTTTATATTCTTCATTTAAAAATTCTGTTAATATATTTTTTCCATATTTTCCTAAATCTCCAGTTAATATTAGATCATAATATTCTGGTTTTCTTTTTAAATCTTTTAAATGTTTAGCAATAGTATAAGCAGCAGCACCACTCATAGCTCCGCCCATATTATTTGGATCTTTTTGATTATAATCAATTAGTTTTCCTATTGTTACAGATTCAATTTTTATATCTGTTTTTTTATTTGTTAGTAAGCAAGTTGCAGCACCTGTTGCAGTAAAAGTTGCTAACCTAGGTTTTGGTGCTCCATACTCTGTAGGATTTCTAAATTGTTTTTCACTTACCATATTATGAGATGATGTAACACATAAAGCATTAGTAATTTTTTTACTATCTATTAAGTTTGCAGCAATAATTAATTCTTCTGCACTTGTTGCACAAGCATCATATACTCCAAAAAATGATTTACCTATATTCTTAGAACCAAAAGTAGTTGATGTTATTTGATTTGATAAATCTCCAGCTAAAACTAAGTCTATATCCTCATCATTTAATTTTGTCTTATTTAAAATTATATCTATTGCTTCTTCTACTAGTTTTTGTTCTGCTAATTCCCAAGAGTCAGTACCAAAGTATAAATCTTTATGTTTCTTATCAAAGTATTTTCCTAAAGGTCCATCTTTTTCATAAGGCCCTACTACAGTTGATGTATCTTCTATATAAACATCCTTACATTTAAATGTCATATTGCTCCTCCTATTAAATATCTAATAAGTCCAAATACCCAAGCTGATATTACTCCATACAAAATTACAGAACCAGCAAGGCGAAACATATTAGAACCAAATCCACTAATTGGTCCTTCTTTTTTATAATCTAAAATTGCACTTGTCATTGAATGAGCAAATCCTGTAATAGGTATTAATAAACCACATTTAAATTTAGTAACTAATTTATCAAAGAAACCTAATGCAGTTGAAAGCGATGCTACAAAGATTAAAATAACTATCATATAAGTTGAAGCTTCTGTTCTAGATATCTTAAAGTAATAGCATAATCCTTCTATTATGGCTTCTCCTATTAAACCAACTAATCCTCCTATCACAAAAGCAATAATAGCATTACTTACTCTTGTTTCTTCTGCTTGATTATTATTAACTATCTTTTCATAAGTATTATTTTTCATTTTATTCACCATTATTAATATGATATTTATATTTTCTTTTATACATTTTTTATTTCATATAAAAAACATCTGATGATTCAGATGTTATAATCTAGTTTTTAATCTTTTTAATATCTTTGCTTCTTTTCTTGATACCTGTACTTGGCTTATTCCTAATTCCTTTGATGTTTCAGATTGAGTCATATCATAATAATATCTAGAATATATGATTTTCTTATCTTCTTCATCTAATTTTTCAATTTCATCTTTCAAGTCTAATAAACTTTCTTTCATTCCAGCTTCTTCTACTTGAATAGAATTATATAAATTATCTTGGCAATCAATAGTATAATCTAAACTTTTTACGCTTGTAGTTATTCTTTCTATTTCATCTAACTTTTCTTCATCTATTTCTAATACTAATGATATTTCTACATTAGTAGGTTCTCTTTGTAATTTTTGTCTTAAATAATCTCTTGTTTTTTCAATATTAGATTTTAATTTAAGAACTTCTCTACCTACTTTTAAATTTGTATTTTCTCTAATATACTTAGTGACTTCTCCTAAAATATATTTATAAGCATATGTAGAAAATTTAATTCCTAGACTAGGATCAAATCTTTTAGAAGCATCCAATAATCCAATCATTCCAGCTTGATATAAGTCTTCTCTATCATGAAATGATGAATATTTATTTACAATACTATGTACTAGATTTTCATTTTCTATTACTAAATCTAATATATTATTACATCCTTAAATACTCAAATGCTTCTTTACCATAATTAACATAGAATAATCGATCCTTAGTATAACCTATTTGTTTTCTATATAGTTCTTTCATACCACACATCACAACCTTTCCGCAGTTTAGAAATATTTCTACAAGTTTAGTTTGAATTTTTAAAAATATACTTTCATCAGAAAAATCTACATTAGTAAAATCTATTACAAAATTAGATATTCCCTGCTTATATAAAAGATAATTTATTTCTTCTCCTAAGGCATTAAATGTCTTGGTAGTTAGTCCTCCTTTTAAATTCATAAATAGAATTCCTCTTTCCACATTTTCATTAATTTCTAACATATTATCACCTCAGTTAAATTAATTATAAACTTTTATTTTCTTTTATGTTGTAATTCGACAAAACCTTACAAAAATTTCATTCGACAAAAAAGAAAGAATTTCTTCTTTCTTTAATATTATACGTTTATATAATTAATTATCTCTAAGTTTTGGAAAAAATATTTCTAAAAATTTATATCCTTCTCTATTCTTAACATAAAAATATCCTAATGTAGAAAATACTAAAGCACCAATAAAATTAACGAATAAATCTTTTATGGTATCGATTAAACCTATATCTAAATATCCATTAATTATAGTAACTTGATTTTTATCACTATATATTTTTATGGTTGTAATATTATTTAATCTTTCTTTTTCTCCATTTTTACCTAGTTTTTCAGATATAACATTATAAACTATTCTATCTTTTTGACAATCAGTACCTAAATGCGTATCTAAGAAAAATTCACCAAACTCCCATAATACTCCTATTGTCATAGAAAAGCATAGTGCAAATAAAGAAACAAAAAACGGAGATAAATTCATATCAAATACTTTTCTTCTATTTAATATATCAATAAGAGAAAAACCTATTGCGCCCATAATAAATCCATTTAAAGTATGTAATATTGTATCCCAATGAGCAAATATTCCATAAAAGTTTTGGATTTCACCTAGTATTTCTGCTGCAAATATAAAAAGATAAGTTATTACTTCTAATGTAGATGGAAGTTTTATTTTTAATGCTTTATCTAAAAATGTTGGAATTGTAAATAATAATAAAGTTATAAAGCATAATAAAACATTATACAAGTTACCTCGTATTATTTGTCCTATCATACATATTATTACTAATAATCTTAAAACAAGATAAATAGTAATACGAAATTTTTTCTTACTCTTCTTTTTCAATTACTTATCTCCTTGTTCTTCAAATAATTTAACTACATTTTCTTTTGGTAATAACATTGTTGTATCTTGACTAACATTAAAAACAAATTTATTTGTTGTAATAGGATATTCTTCTCCATCTACACACCAAGATACTTTTGGTTTTTTATCAAATTCTATTTCTATATTATTAGTTCTATAATAAGTTATTTCTGGAACATCTTTTGCATCCATATTATTTAAAAGTATAAAGAATTTAATCATTTCTGCTTTAGTTTTTACTTTACAAAATGCTACTTCAAACATATTATCATCTAATTTAACATCATAATAAACATCATTTAAACCTGCTACTCGTGAAGTATTTGTAATAAAGAAAAATGAATAATTTCCTTCATATGTTACACCATCTATAGTATATTTTATATTATAAGAATGAATCTTATTCTTCAATTGTTTTAATCCGTATATGATATAGGCAATTTTTCCAAGTCTTTTTTTTAGTTTTCTAGGAGTATTATATGCCATATCTATATAATCGCCTAAACATGCTACATAAACAAAAGGATTATTATTGATATAACAAACATCAACTTTTTTTTCTACACCCTTAAGAAGTTTTTCTAAGTTCTTTAAAGTATTACCAGTTAATCCATACATAGTTCCAACATCATTTGTTGTTCCCATTGGAAGATTAGCAATAACTAATTTTTCTTTTCTTTTTAAATTACCTTCAACTACTTCATGTAAAGTACCATCTCCACCGGCACTTATTACTAAATCTACTTTTTCTAAGTTTTCCATAATCTTAGAAGCATCATTTTTTTTAGTTGTATATACTATTTCTGTATCATAATCATATTTTCTTAAAATATCATAAAGTGGTTGCACAGATTTTTTTTGTCTATCCCTACCACTTGCTGGATTATAAATTACAACACACTTTCTCATATTTTCACCCCAATATACTTTTATTATATCACATTTTTAAATATTTTTTAAGATATCTCTAGCTGCTACTAAACCCGTTGCCGCTGCAGTAACAATATTTCCTGCTTTTCCTGCTCCATCACCAATGAAATAAATATCTTCTTTTTCTAATTTCATATTATTATTAGTTTCTATTTCATTACTAAAGAATTTTATTTCAGGTCCATATAATAGTGTTTCACCATTATTAACTCCTGGAATTATTTCATCTAATTTTTCTAATCCTTCTAGAATATTTATTATTGTTCTATGTGGCATAACTAAAGCAAGATCTCCTGCTACACAATCTTTTAAAGTTGGCTCTATAAAACTTTTATTAATTCTTGACCATGTTGAACGTCTTCCTAATCTTAAATCTCTTAAACTCTGAATAATTGGTTTACCTCCACCTAGAGTATTAGCAATTCTTGCAATTGATTCTCCATACTCACGAGTATTTGTTACAGGTTCTGTTAGGTTTACTTTTGAAATAAATGCAAAATTAGAGTTATTAGATTTAGTGTTTTTTAGGGCATGGCCATTCACACAAATATATCCATAATAGTTTTCTTTAGCAACAAAACCTCCTGGATTAGTACAAAATGTTCTTACTTCATCATTATATGTATCTGTCTTTATAAATATGGTTGGATCATAAATAATATTAGTAATTGGATCAAGTATTTCTCTTCTTACTTCTACTCTAACACCAATTTCAATACTATTAGAAACATATTTTATTTTATATTTATCTGCAAGTTCTTGTACCCACTTAGCACCTGTTCTACCAGGAGCTACTACTACTTTTTTACAAGTAAAACTTGCTTCTTTTCTACCATTCTTATATATAACTTTGTAATTAGATTTTTCTTTATTAATATCTATAACATCACATAATTCAAATAAGTCTACACCATGTTCTTTTAAGTAATTAGAAAAGTCTTCTATATATTTTGGTAACATATCACTACCTAAATGTTTTTGTTTAATTATTAATAAACTAGCTCCTGTTTTTGCTATTTTATTAGATATTTCTCTTGCTTCTTCCATGTTAGTTGGATATACCTTTGAATCCATATTAAATTTATTAAATATTTCTTCTGTATCATCTATTAGTTGATATGCAGCTGTTTTAGACATATATTTAAATAAATCAGATTTACCAAGTTTAGGTATAAAATTAAGTTTTCCATCAGAGAATGTTCCTGCTCCTCCATAGCCTGACATAATATTACATGGATTACAATTTAAACATTCTTTTTTTGTTTTACTTAATGGACACATTCTATTACTTGCAAACATTCCTCTATCAAGTAATGCTATTTTTAAATCTTTATTCTTAGTAATAAGTTCATATGCAGTAAATAATCCTGCTGGTCCTGCTCCTACAATTACAACATCATACATAAAAACACCTCTAAATGTATTATAGTTAAAAAAAAGAAGAATTGCAAATTTAGATTCTTCTTGATAATAATTTTTTATTTAGATCAGAAGCTGCGATACTTCTAGCACTTATTTTATTTTTTTCTTCAGGTGTAAGTTCGGCTAAAGTTTTTCCATTTGGTAGACAGAATATTTCATCAAAACCAAATCCATTAGTTCCTCTTCTGGTCTTTGAAATATATCCATCGATTACACCTTCACCAACTATTATGTTTTTGCCATCATAGTAAACTAAAACACATACTACTTTTGCACTTCTATTTTCATATTCATTAACTTTATTTATTAAATATTCATTTCTTTCTTTATCAGTTACATCACCTAAAAATCTATGAGTATTAACTCCTGGGAATCCATCTAAACAATTAATACATAATCCAGAATCATCAGCAATTACTTCTTCATTAGTAATATTATATATTTCTTTTGCTTTTTTAGATGCATTACCTAAAAATGAATCCTGATCTTCTTCTACATCTATATCTATATTCTTTTCTTTTAAAGAATATAATTCATAATTTTTTAATATTTTTTTTAATTCTTCCAATTTACCTTTATTATTAGTAGCAACTATCATATTAAATCTCCTAAATCTTTAATATCATTTACTATTGTATTAGAAATATCTTTTATAAACTCCATAATATCAGATTTTAAATACTCAGTATTTCCCTTATTCTTACTATGTAAAAACTTAATATTATTTTCTAAAATATTTTTATTAACATCAACATCATAATCACTTAGTATTTTAGTTAAATAATCAACATCTAGATTAAATTCATTAACTATTTCATAATTAATCAAATCATATTCTTTATAAATAGTACCATTATTGAAGTTATTAATATCTGTAGTATACTTTGGAAGATATTCTTCTAAAAAATACTTATCTAACAGTAAATGTGTATAATATCCAAGATATAGATTATTTTTTAGATCTAAGTGTTCTTTAAAATAAGAAATATCTGGTATTAAAAAATATTTTCCATCTATCTTGTGATGAGAGTCATCTAGATTAATAATATCAGGCAATAAATTACCTTTAATAAATAATTGATCAGTAATATTTATTTTTTCACCAACTAATTTTGCAACTGCCATATGAACAGCAATACTTGGCATATTATCACCCCTTTATTTATTCTTTAATATATTTGTAGCTTTTTCTTTTAGTATCATTTCATTTCTTATTTAAAAGGTTCTCATATTCTTTATTAATTGAACTACTAATTATTGATATTCCAACGTAATTCACCTTTATCTTACAATAATATCTTCTCTTCCAGCACCTGTTCCAAGAAATTTAATTTTTGTGTTTGTAATTTCTTCAATGCGCTCAATATATTTTTTTGCGTTATCTGGTAATTCATCATATGTTTTACAATTACTAATATCACCAAAATTACCATCGAATTCTTCATATATTGGTTTAGCCTTGTTTAAGAAGTCCATATTTGTACTAAAGAATTCTTCTCTTTTACCATCCACTTCATAGGCAACACAAACTTTTATTTTATCTAGTTTTCCAATTGTATCTAAATGATTCATAGCAATTCCTGTAATACCATTTAGCATAATAGCATAGTTTAAAGCTACTAAATCTAACCATCCACATCTTCTAGGTCTTTTTGTTGTTGTTCCATATTCATGTCCTAATTCTCTAATCTTATCTCCAACTTCATCAGTTAATTCTGTTACATATGGCCCTTCTCCAACACGAGATGAATATGCTTTTATTACGCCATATACATTATCGATATATTTAGAGCCTATTCCAGAACCAATTGATACACCACCAATTGTTGGGTTTGAAGATGTAACATATGGATATGTTCCAAAATCAATATCTAATAGTGTTGCTTGTGCTCCTTCACATAATATTTTTTCATTATTTTTTAATGCTTTGTGAAGCATAGTTGTTGTATCACAAATGTATGGTTTTAATATCTTTGCATATTCTTTATATTCATTATAAATATCATCAGAACTTAATTCATCATAACCATAAGCTTTTAAAATAGTATTTTTATTTTCTACATTTGTCCTCAAATAACTTTCAAACTTTTCAGAAATAAAATCTTCCATACGAATTCCACAACGTTGAAATTTATCACAATAAGCTGGTCCTATTCCCCTTTTAGTTGTACCTATTTTTCTTTCACCACGAATATCTTCAAGCATTCCATCAAGTTCAATATGATATGGAAGTATTAGGTGTGCCTTATCACTTATATATAAATTATCTACTGGATAACCATTTTCTTTTAAATTATTTATTTCTTCAATTAAAACTTTTGGATCTATTACTACCCCATTACCCAAAATTGCTTTAACATTTTTATTCAAAATTCCACTTGGTATAAGATGAAATGCAAACTTTTTACCATCTACTTCAATGGAATGTCCTGCATTATTTCCTCCTGAAAATCTAACTGCATATTTACAATCTTTAGATAAGTAATCAATTACTTTTCCCTTACCTTCATCACCATAAAATGCTCCTAAAACTACATCCACCATAATATCACTCTCCTTTTTAATTATACCATAAAAAAAAATATGCTACAAAGCATATTTACATATCTAAAAATGAACTTATATGTGCTGTTGAAAAATTAGTATTTTCCATAATATCATTTAATATTTCAACAGTATCATCTATCATTATTAAATTTTCATCAGGCAATTCTTTATATTTATCTTTTATTCTTAATAATTCATTAACTTTATCGCTATCATTTTTTACACAATAAACATTTTCTTTTAATATTTTATAATATTTATTAGCATACTCTTTCTTTTGAATTATTTCATTATCTTCATTTATCTTTGTAACAACATATACTTTATTCATATTTCTAGTACTTAAAAACCTTTGCATTGTTTTTGACACTTTATCTTCCGTATAAGTATTAATATTTTTACTTACCATATCATTCCATTCATCGTCATCCATAAAATGATTATGAAAACCAAACTCCATTATTGCCAAAACACCATCTATATCAAATACTAAAACTGAATCATCACTATTTAATAGTTCTTTTATCTTACTCATATTATCTCTCCATTAAACTCTTAATTAAAACTATTTTCTTATTATCTTTATTTTCTTTTTTATTTGCTCTATAACCATCAAGAGAAGCTTTCCCATATACTTCAATATCTTCTAAAAAACAATGAAACATTTTTTCACTTTTTTGGTCCATTTTTAACTACTCCTTTTTCCTTAAATCCTTCATACATTTTTTTAGATGTTTCTTCATCTACACCTAGACTTTCTATTAAGAATTTTAAATCTCCTTCAGATATTTTACCTGTGTCTTCTATATCTTTTCTTATATTATAAAATTTTCTATAATCATCTATTCTTTTTTGATCTCTTTCTAGTAGTTCAAAAACATCTGCTTCATTTGGATCATAACCATCCTTAATTTTATTCATAATAATAGTAGCATTATCAGAAAAATTTAATCTTTCTTCAGAATAATAATCATATCTTTGTGATGCCTTTCCATCATCTAATTCATCTCTCATATACTCTCCTCTTTTGGCACATTTTCTTTACTTTATCCACAGATATTGTGGAAACTCCTATTTTATAATCAGTTTGAACTAATTTTTTTAATTGATTATCATCATAATCTCTAGTTTCATCATCCAATATAACATAGTTATTGACATTATTTGAAGATATGTAATTTCTAATTCCCATCCCCCTATCATATGTAATAACAGTATAAGATTCATATTCTGAAACTATTTTATCATCAATTCTACCAACTATAGGAAGTCCTAATTCTTTTAATCTTTCCTCTATAAAATCATAATATGGACTTTCCCTCCATGAAGAAATAATAACTACATCATAATTAATTTCTTTAGAGAGTTCTTTTAACATTTCTAACTTATTAATATCTATATGTAACATTGCATAATCAACTAATAAATCAAAATCATCAATGGTACCTATATGCTTATTTTCAAATTTTTCTTCGTTAAACTTCTTAATGATTTTATTTTGTTCTTCATCAAAAAATTCATCACTATTTAAAACACCATCAATATCTAAAAAAATTATATTCATGTTATCACTCCAAGTCTAACAAATAATTACTTCAAAATATATTAGATATAGTATAGCAACTAACCTATTATATTTCAATTTCTTTAAGAATATTATTTTCCTTTTTCAAATTTTACATACTCAAATCCTAGTTCTTTATAAACTGCGCTTGCTCGCGGAGTATTAATAGCTCTAGCAATTACTAAATTATAGAATTCATCACATAAACAAATACTACATAAAGTAATACTTACTATTAAGAATGCTTTCTTACTAATTTTCTTAGATAAATATATTAAAAATGGTAGGATATAATATAATAACCCAAGTCCACCAAAACCAAATATTAACACACTTCTTAGACAAACAAATCCTCCAATGTTACCAAAATTAAGTATTTCAACATTATAATCCCATAAACGTAAACCATCACATAATTTATAAATAGCAAGTCCTGAAAAGTATTCAAGTACACCAGTTGAAATAACTGATATTAAGAATACTTTTAGTGGATTCTTTTTATATTTATATGTACAAAGCAAAATCAATATGGATCCAACTGCATAAATATTTATCCATGGCAAAAAGTTTCCTCCTTGCATATAGAATTTTTGCATACCTCCATTAAAATAATAAAAAATAAACTCATATATCCATCCTGTGGTACCTGCTACTACAATTAATAAACAAATAATACCAATAATTTGATATTTTTCAAACTTTATAGAATTATTTTTATAATCTTTAAAAACTTCTTTCATATAATCTACCTCTATAATAATTTTATCACATATCTATACTAAAAATAAAAGGAATAATTTCTTATTCCTCATTTTTTGTAGATTTTTTTACTTATGGCATTATAAATAAAAAAATCAAACACTTTTACCTTTTTCTATAATACTTAAATCCATATAAAAGATTTGATTAAAAAATCAAATCTATTTAGTTTATTTTTCCTAATATTGTATTTTTAATTAATTCTAAATAAAGTTCTAAAAAACTTAGTTTTCTTATATTATCTTTTGATACTAAATCAACTGAAATTTTATCTTTACCTTTTTCTTTAACTAATATTTTACCTATAATATCACCTTTTTTTATTGGAACATTTATCTTATCAATTTTAATATCATAGTCATATTTATGTTTATTACTATTTTTATTTTCTAATACTCCTACATCTGTTTTAGGAGTAAGTCTAATTTTATCTTTATCACCTTTATCAAAGTAAATTTCTTTGATTGTGTCATCTTTTTTCTTTATTATTTCGACTTTTTTTGTGTTAAAACCATAGTCAAGTAGTGCCATTGTCTCACTATTTCTAATTTTACTGTTTTCTTCTCCTAAAACTATCGCAATTAAACGCATATTATCTTTTTTAGCAGTAGCTGCTAGACAATATTTGGCAGCATCAGTATGACCTGTTTTTAAACCATCTGCTCCATCATAGAATCTAACTAATTTATTTGTATTAACTAGCCAAAACTTATTCTCTGTATTTTGTCTTAAATAGTCTTCATAAACTGATGAAAACTTTAATATATCTTCATGATTTAATAAATTTCTAGCAATTATGGCCATATCGTATGCAGATGATAGATGACCTTCTTCATCTAAACCTGTACTATTTTTAAATACTGTATTTTTAAGACCTAGTTCTTTTACTTTTTTATTCATAAGCTTTACAAATTCATTTTCAGAACCAGATATATATTCAGCCATAGCAACAGTAGCATCATTTGCACTAGCCATAGAAATTCCTTTAAACAAGTCTTTTACGCTCATTTTTTCACCAGTCGTTAAGTATATTTGGGATCCACCCATACTTGCTGCATTCTTACTAACTGTAACTATATCATCCCATTTTATTTTTCCTTTTTCAATGTTTTCTAGAATAATAGTTTGTGCTACCATTTTAGTCATTGAAGCAACTGCTACTTGTTTATCTTTTTCTTTTTCAAAAATTATTTTTCCTGTTGATTGCTCCATTAATAATCCACTAGTTGCATTAGGTATTAATTCTTTAGATTCTAATGCATCAATACTATTTGGTATAAGTATTAATGTTAATATAAATAAAATAAATACTTTTTTCATAACTCCTCCTATTTTTTTCTATGTTAAATTCTAGAAAAATATACATATTTGTAGAAAAAAATGCTATTATAGTAGTAGGTGATTTCTTATGGTAAAAAGAAAAAGAAGAAGATTAAAAAAGAGTGTTAAAAATATTTTTTTGCTTTTAATAGTTGTATTTATTCTAAGTATAGTTTATCTTTCTACTGATAAAAAAGAGCCAGTTAAAGTAATGAAAACAGAAACACCTAAAGTATTAAAAAAGAAAAAAGAAAAGAAAAATATAGATGAAGATAGTTTTATGGTATCTTGTAAAAAACTTAATTATTGTAAAGAAGAATTTGAAGACAGATATAAGAAGTATAAAGAAGAACATAGCAATTTATCTATTGAAGATATAGTTACTTATGTTAATCTTAATTTAGATTATAGTTTTTATACACATACAGAAAAAACACCAATATTAAATAAAGAAACAATGCTAGTTAATAAATATTTATATCTTGATAGTGATTATGTTCCAGATAATTTAGAAGCTATTCAAAGTGAATACTCTAGAAGTGGAATGAAATTAGTTAAAGTTGCGAAAGACAAGTTTGTTGAAATGAGTAAAGCTGCTAAAAAAGATGGATATAGTGTAATTGCAATGTCTAGTTATAGAAGTTATAAATATCAGGTTAATCTATATAATAGATATGTTAAAAGTGATGGTGTTAATGGTGCTGATACTTACTCAGCAAGAGCAGGTTTTTCGGAACATCAAACTGGTTTATGTGTAGATGTATATGATGGTAAAATTGATTATACAAATTTTGAAAAGAGTAAATCATTTAATTGGATGAATGATAATGCTTATAAATATGGTTTTATTTTAAGATTTCCTAAGGATAAAGAAAATATTACAGGATATCAATATGAATCTTGGCATTATAGGTATGTTGGAGAAGAAATTGCTAAGTATATTCATGAAAATAATATTACATTTGAAGAATATTATGTAAGATTTATTGAGCCTACAATCTAAAAGATGTTTCATCTATAAATTCATAGTTAGTCTTATATTTAATCATTCTAACTAGATTAAAAAGAGCAACATCTTTTTTCTTTGCCTCTATCATAATATCTATATCATAGTTATATTTTTTAATTAACTCTATAAAAGAAATGAAATCATCTGAATCAATATAATTATGATGAGACCTTATTTCTTTTTTTGTATAATTTTTTGGTGATGAAAAATGCATCTTTGGAGTTTTTCCTTTCCATGATAAGAATATTTTTTGAAGATAATTTTCTAAGTTATCATCTTCATGGTTACATTTAAAGTGATGATAATCAAGTACTATGGGTATATTAAGTTCTTTATTTATAAAAAGGCAATCTTCTATAGTAAAAACTTTATCATCATTTTCTATAACAATTGAATCTTGTAAATACTTTGGTAGTTTTTTAAAATTATTTATAAATCTTTTTAATGATTTTTCTTTTCCAAATACATTGCTACCTATATGAAGTATTAATACTTTATTTTCTATACCAAGAGCATCTAATATCCTATAGTGATAGTTTAGTATTTCTATTGAGTTTTCTACTGTTTCTTCATTAATACTATTTAAAACACAAAATTGATCAGGATGAAAATCAACTCTTATATCATTATCTTTTATTAGTTTTGATATTCTCTTATAGTAATCTTTATATTTTTTTATATAATCAAAATCTACTTCTTTTTTTGTAGCAAGTGGAATTAATTTAGAAGATAATCTATAAAAATGAATATTATTTTTAATATTATATTTTAATATTTCTTCAAGATTAGACAAATTAGATTTAATTATACTATCTAGTTTATTTAAATCACTATTCTTCAAGTATTCAGTATATGTATAAGTACTAGATGTAGTAATATTCAAAGTATCAGAAATACACGCATAACCAAGTTTTAATATCATAAAAAAATCACCTATTATTAAGATGATTCTTTTTATTTGTTATATTCATTATTTTTATTTAATATTACATCTACTACTTTTTATCTAACTTATACTCTAAAAACTTATAGAAATGATAAAGTATTGTATATTCTACCCAAAAGAAGAATACTAAATCACTAACTTGGATAAATGATAATAATGTTTCATTTTCATATAAGTTTGCTGCGACTGATAAATCTAAATGATTAGTAGCTGCGATTGCTGCTACACACATAAATGATAAATACATGATAGATAATACAATAGAATTAATCACTCTATTTGTTCTTATCATTTTCTTAGATAATATTGTTACAACTAAAGCAATAGTTACTATTATCATAGTAAAGAAATATGTAACCATTGATGGAAAGTAAATATAACTAAGTAATGATGTTATAAAACTATCTATACAGTAACTAGCATAACTATGAAATGATATGATTAATCCTACTAAAAAACATACACATAAAATTATTGATACTATTTTTACTATCTTATTATTCTTATTTATATTTAAGACAGTAAAAGTAAATAAAAGAAGGCTTAGGATAAATAATTCAATCCCCATAAAAGATGAAAATATATATTTAAATATCATAGATATCTTGTCAAATATAGTCATTTCCATACTTTTTTACCTCCTTTTTATACTCTTTCTAAAATATATATAGTCTGTTCATGATCACTATCTTTAGTACATGTTATTAGTGTTAAAGTAGTTCTTTCTTTATTTCTGTTAATTGTAACAGAACCTGTTTTTTCTACATTATAAATATTTACTATTTGATATTTATATACATTACCTTGATATGTAACATAAGCCATATCACCTATTTCTAGTCTATATAAATATGCAAAATATGATATATATGCATCACCTGAGTGAGCCATTAAAATTAGATTCCCATTTTCTTTATCTGGCATAGTAGAGCCACCAACTAATGTCACATTATAATTGATATTATTATATTTAGAATCCATTCCATAGAAACCTCTTTTTAAACCTATACGAGGTATTTCTAAAACACCTAAATATTTACTGTAATCAATTTTGTAATTAGTTTCCTCTTCTTTTACTTTATTAGAAGTCGGCTCTTGACTATCACTTAATTCTAGGGCATTTGGAAGTCCATCTATAACTTCTGCAATATTCTTTTCTTTCATAAAAGATAGTTGTGTATCAGAGAATAATTTCATTTTTAATTCTCTAATATGATTATGTGATAAAATAAATATTCCTAGAATTATAAGTAAAGAGCCAAATAAACATATATGACTCTTTTTTATTTTATTATTAGATTTCTTGTTCTTTTTTTGGTTTAACATTAATGTATATCATTCCTACACCAGCAATTAAGATTAGGAATCCTACAAAATAAATTGATCTAGAAATTATACTAGCTGTATCATCAATATGACTACCTTTGAAATTTAATGCACCTCTAATTGTTTTTTTTGTTTTTTCAACTAAAACTAATGGTTGATAATTTCCTTCAGTAGTAACATATTTATATGCCTTATATGCTCCTGCTTGATCATATGAAGCTGAAATATCAAAATCAAATGAATAATTATCTACATTCTCTATTGGAAATTCTAGATAGAATGTAGAAACTGTTAATGGCTTGCTTGTATCAATAGCATTTCCATTTTCATCATATACTTTTGTACCATCTGGAGCTTTTGATAAATCTAGTGTTATTCCTGTATATAATGTATACATCTTTCCTGTTCTAACTAGTTTTGAATCTTTATTTAGCTCATAACTATTTGCATTATCAACGAAATAGAATTTTAATTCTGCATCATCATCAATTGAATCAATACTTTTAGCAGCTGTTGCTAATTCACTTGCTCTTACCCATAGTTTATCTGGTCTAGTACTATAATAATAGAAATCACTTCCTGTTATTGCTGTTCCATCATGAATATTTGCTGCTATTCCTGCAGTTGGAAGAACGAATGTTCCACTAGTATCTAGATATTGCCATAATGCTATTTGAGTCATCCAAGATAATTCCATTTTCTTTACTACTTCAACTGTAGCATTTGCTGTTGCTGTTGGTTCATCAAGTGTTGTATAGTATTCGTCAGCAGATTCAATTATGTATTTAATACCTGCATCTTTAATTTCACTATCTTTTTTGTATGTCTTACTTGGTGCATATGCAATTGTTCTATCAATACAGAATGGTTTTAATCCTGTAGTTGTATGATAATCAATCACATTATTTCCTGATGCTCCATTTAATGTTGCTATTGTTTGATTTGATAATACTGCATCTTTGTTTTCATCAACTACAAAAGCTCCTGTAGCATCATTATTAACTCTTCCAGCATCCCTTGTTGTAAATGTATCTGGTGCGCTATCAACAACATAGCTTTCAGCATTAACGCTTGTAAATACACTAAAAGCTGTTAATGATAATAATCCACTTAATAATATTTTTCCCTTTTTCATTTTATCCTCTACCTTTCTCTATTTTATTAATTTTATTATAACACCTCTTTTTTTTAAAAGAAAATGTTTTTTTTATGGTTTACATTAATTTACATTAACTAATTTTTATAAAACTTTCAATATCTGGTAATTGAATTTCCCTATTGTTATAGATAGTGCAAAGTTTTTCCCCTATTTCTACTTTGTCACCAACTAATTTGTCGAAAACTATTCCTACACTTGGATCAATAATATCTTCTTTATTTATTCTTCCTGCTCCTAAGGTAACAGATAGTTTTCCAAATTCTAAAGCATCAATACTTTCAATAACACCTGCTTTAGTAGCATTAATATCATATTTATTTGGTGATAGCTTCATATTGTTAATTATTCCACCTTGATGTTTTACAAAATCTAAAAACTTTTGATAAGCAAGCCCTGAGTAAATTGAACCTTTAACTCTTTCTTCTGCTTCTTCAATAGATATATTTTTACCCATACTTACCATATTAGAGGCAAGTTCTATACATAAATCTGTTAAACTGTTTTTTTCTTTTCCTGTTAATATATTAATTGCTTCTACTACTTCTAAAGTATTTCCTATACTTGTTCCCAACGGATTATCCATATTTGTAATTAGACATCTAACTTCTTTATTATACTCTTTACCAATTTTTTGCATTAATTCTGATAGTTTTCTGGCATCTTTCTCATTCTTTAGTAATGCACCTTTTCCTACTTTAATATCTATTAGTATTTTATCTGCTCCACTTGCTATTTTCTTACTCATAATACTAGTAGCTATTAATGGAATTGATTCTACTGTTCCTGTTACATCACGTAATGCATAAATTTTTTTGTCCATAGGAGCTAAATTTGCAGTTTGTCCTGCGACTACCATACCTATTTCTTTTACTTGCTGTTTTATTTCATCTATACTTAGGTCAGTTCTAAATCCTGGAATTGATTCTAATTTATCAATAGTTCCACCAGTAAAGCCAAGACCTCTACCACTCATCTTAACAACAGGTACTCCTAAACTGGCAACAATTGGTGCAATAATCATTGTTGTTTTATCTCCAACTCCACCGGTAGAGTGCTTATCCACTTTTATTCCTTCAATATCTGAAAAATCTAATATTTCTCCACTCTTAATAAAAATATCACATAAATCAAATATTTCTCTTTCTGTCATATTTTTAATACATATAGCCATTAACATTGAAGACATTTGATAATCTGTTACTTTTCCTTCTAAATAACCATTAAAGAAAAACTCTAATTCTTCTTTTGATAATATTTGTCCTAGTCTTTTCTTATTAATAATATCTACTATCATAGTATCACCCTTCTATACACATTAGTATCCCTTTTTTCATATCCATTCTTTTTATATAATTCTTGAGCAGCAAATCTTTCCTGATTAGATGTTAATTCAATATATGAAATATTTTCTTCTCTACATAGTTCTTCAACTCTTTTTAAAAGTTCTGTTGCAATATGATATCTTCTATATTTTTCTTTGACACAGACATAGTTTATGTAACAGTATTTAATATTTTTAACACTATCAAATTGTTTATTTATAGTTAGGTATCCAACTATTTCATTATTATATACTGCGACTAACTCTGTATTAACATTAGTATTTTGCTTCTTTTTTATACTATATACTTCTTGTAATAATTCATTCAATGAATCAAAGTCTGCATCAATATATTCTCTAATTCTAATATCCATAAGCCACCTCTATCTTACTTAGATTATAACATAAAAAAAACTATTCAAGAATAGTTTATCTAATTTTTCTATCTATTAGTTCTACAAATCTCTTTGGATCTTCTATAACTCTATCATATATATTATTATGTTTTCTAATTTCTTTTATGAATTCTATTTCTTCACGTGAAGCATGTATTCCATATTTAACATCTGAATCTGCTACTAAAAAGGCATCATTACCTAATAAATAATCAATATCTACTTTAAATACATCTGAAAGTGCTGATAATGTTTCTAATGTTGGAACTCTTGTTTCTTTTTCATAACAACAAATACTTACTTTTGTTACATTAATTAACTTTCCAAGTTCTTCTTGAGTATAACCATTTTGCTTTCGTAAAGTCTTAATTCTACTTCCTAATAACATTATGCTTCACCTCTATCTCCACTAATAGTATTGATAAGGTTAATTATAATTATTAGTAATTATTTTTTGGTTAAAGTTAACTAATAATAAACTTTATAAAAAAAGAATATGTATACTAATATCTTCTACATATTCTGATTAGAATTATTTCCATATAAATTATTTAATTCATTATCTTGATTTTCCGATTGAACTGCTTCTTGTGAAATACTGTCAGTCTGTACTTGTTCATTATTATAATTATTTTGTACTTGTTTATTATAATCAGTTGGTAAGTTTCCACCTATCCTATTTATTTCAAAGTCTATATAATAATTTGAAGGATTATTCTCATCTATTACTAAATCTACTAATCCATCACTATCTGCTAGTTTATAATCATTTCTTGGGTCTCCATATAAAGTTATATCCGTTCCTGATGATAATGTATATTCTACTACAGGTCTTTGAATTGGAACTCCATTTATTACAGTACCTGTATTTTCCAAGTGATATGGCAATCCTTTAATTAGTTTTCCTTTTTTATTTAATTCTTTAATTACTCTTAATCTATTTTTAATTTTAATAAAACCAAAAACTGATGCTCCTATAAGAATGATTGGAATAAATAAAAATATAAAAGCAAAACGATTGTTTGAAACTGAGTATTCATTCATGCATCTCGCTGGATTTTTAGAATCATAATAAACTACACTATTTTTTGTATCAGGAAAATTACTTGATGATGTTGATGAAGGACAACTATAATTATTTCCATTGACTCTATAATAATATGTAGGACTATACATTGTATCTCCATCACTATCTTCATATTTATTGATTTCTACTCTATAAGATCTTGTTTGTGAATCTAAACTATTTTTCTTAAGAACACTTGAAATATATATACCTCCAAAAATAATTAAAAATAATATTCCTACTGCAAGTGTTATAAAATACATATTTCTTCCTTTTCTTACATTCTTGGTATCTATATCATACATAATATCACTCCTATTATAAATATAACATATAATTGCAAAAAAAATTATGTGCATTTTTTCATTTGAATAATATTTATACTTTATTTACGTTTTTAAAACATAAGTGGTCTCAAATATTCTTTCATCCGAACAATATTCCATAACGTATTTATTCTCTTTTCTTACTATTATTATACCTATTGTTGTATTCTCATCGATAGTTTTTACTTCTTTATCTATATAATTCATGTATTTTTGAATTTGACCTATATATTCTGACTTTAATTCAGTTACTTTCAACTCTATAACAACATAACATTTATACTTAATATTGTATAAAAGCAAATCAATATAGTTAAATCTATCTCCTATTTTAATTTTATATTCATTTCTAATATAGCAAAAGCCTTCCCCTAGTTCTCTTAAAAAAATATCCATATCTTCTAATATTAATTGTTTCAATATTCTTTCAGATACATATTCATAATTATAACTATTGTTGATTATTATCGGTTTTTTTATAAAATCAGATACTCTTGTTTCTTCTTTCTTAGCCAGTCTTTCTCTAGTTTTTATATCTAATCGTTCATATTCCCTATTCTTGATTTTTTCTTCTAATTCTCTTGTACTTAAATTTAATTTGATACATTGATTTATATAATACTGTATTTCATTAACATCCTTCATAGATAATAATTGTCTATAATGACTCCATGTCAATTGTGTCCCCAATGGGGACACTTTTTCATTACTAAACATTCGATAAAACTGTCTCATTCTAAATAACGTTCTGCGATTATATTTTTTACCAACTTCTAAAACAAGTTTTTTCGAATACTTTTCTATTATAGATTCTCCATATTTACTTCCAGCTTCGTGCAGTAATCTGCCTATTTCATAATATGTTATTACTGTATTTCTTTCTTTTAAATAATCTTTAACTTTGATATATATTTCATTATCAATTAGTTTTTGTTTTATTTCACTATAATAATTCATCTATTCTTCCATAAACACTACTAATTTTATTTTATTATCATCAATTGTGTATATATAATCCAAGTGTAAAGTATTTAAAAGTCTATTTAAATCAATAAGTATTTTATTATTCATAATTCTCCTTTCTTTATAAGTAAGAAGCAGAATTATTCTTCTGCTTCTTGTTCTTCTTTTAATTCTTTAGGTTTACTTGTTAGAAATGTTACTTTTTCTGCAACTACTTCCATAATATTTTTCTTGGTATCATTTTCTTCTACTTGTCTTGATTGAACTCGACCCTTTATACCTACAATATCACCTTTATGGCAATATTCAGAAGTATTGGTAGCTGTACTATCCCATAGGATACAATCAATGAAATCAGTATCATATATACCATCCATATTTTTAAAGCTTCTAGGTATAGCAAGTGATAGAGTTGCTATTTTTTTACCATTATCTGTTTTATTTATTTTAATATCTCTAGTAAGCCTACCTACTAATACTATTTGATTCAGCATATCTTCCCTCCTTTCAGAAAGTGTATAATATATACTTTTAACTATCTTTGCAAATGACCATTTTTTTTATTTATAACTGAAAAAAATATCAAAAAAAAGAATTCACTTAGTGAATTTCTAATTTTCTATATAATATTAATTATCAAAAATTAAGTTTACAAGTTTCTTTTAATTAACTGATTTAATTCTACTGCATATTCCATTGGAAGTTCTTCTCTAAATCTATCTAAGAATCCTAATACTATCAATTCAGTAGCTCTTTCTTCAGATATTCCCCTACTCATTAAATAGAACAATGTTTCATCACTTATTTTTGATACTGTTGCTTCATGTTCAATATTACTAGAAACATTACTACAAGTATTAACAGGTATTGTATCGCTTTTTGAATCTTTATCTAAGATTAAAGTATCACATTTTATCATTGCTTCTGAATTAGTTGCAGAGTTTTTAATATCTACTTTACCTCTATATGTTGCATTTCCTCCGTTACTTGCGATACTCTTTGAAATTATATTACTCTTAGTATTCTTTCCTATATGAATCATTCTTGCTCCTGTATCTTGAATTTGGTTCTTTTTAGCAACACCTATTGTAATACAAGTACCAGTTGAATTATCTCCCTTTAGAATACATGATGGATATTTCATAGTAATTTTAGATCCTATATTTCCATCAATCCATTCCATTGTACCATTTGTATCTACTAGAGCTCTTTTGGTTACTAGGTTATAAACATTAGTAGCCCAATTTTGAATTGTTGAATATCTACATTTACTATTTTTACCTACATATATTTCAACTACTGCTGCATGAAGTGATGATTCACTGTATGTTGGAGCAGTACAGCCTTCTACATAATGAAGTGATGAAT
Source organism: uncultured Erysipelotrichaceae bacterium (assembly GCA_902784095.1). Lineage (GTDB taxonomy): Bacteria > Bacillota_I > Bacilli_A > RF39 > UBA660 > UMGS995. The sequence continues at coordinate 24,000 of CACZTK010000050.1, forward strand.
TATCATCTACTATTATCAAAGTTCTTTCAAATTGTCCCATATTCTTAGAATTAATTCTAAAATAACTTTGTAAAGGTCTATCTAAAGTTGTATTGGGTGGAACATATATAAAACTACCTCCACTAAAAACTGCAGAATTTAAAGCAGCAAATTTATTCTCATGCATACTTACTATTTTTCCAAAATACTTTTTGACAAGATCAGGATAATTCTTTATAGCTTGTTCAATAGATGTAAATATTACTTTTTTCTTTTCAAGTTCTTCTAACATGTTATGATAGATTACTTCACTTTCATATTGAACACCCATACCACCAAGATGTTGTTCACTTTCTAAAACACCTAATGCATCAAGTTCATCTACTACTGGTTTTAAAACATTATTCCAATCACTTTCTATTTTTTTATCTGCATCATTACTTTTGTAATAAATAATACTTTTAAAATCAAGTTCTATTTCAGGACCAAACTTAGGCATAGTTTGTTTTTTAAATGAAGAGTAGGCATCTAATCTAAAATCTTTTACCCAAGAATCTTCATTTTTAATTTTAGAAATTTTTTCTATATTTGATTTATTTAAACCAATAAGTTCCATACTCTTCACCATTTTCTATTTATTTTCGTATTCTTTTATTATATTTATTACTGCTCTACTAGGAAGAAGCGCACATGTTTTACGATTTGGTTGCATGTATATCTCATCATATACATTTAGTTCTCCAAGGATATCTTTATCATATTCTTCTTCATTAATCATATTTTGATAATTCTTAATAATTTCTTCCACTTCAGAAACACTTTTACCAATTAATGTTTTAATTATAATACTAGTAGCTGATGTACATATAGCACATGCTTCTCCATCAAAGACAATATCAACTACTTTATCATCTTCTATTTTCATCATCATATCTATATTATCAATACATGAATCATTATTAGTATTTTTTAAGATATATGACTTATCATCAACTAAGCCTTTATTAATAGGATTTTGATAATTGTCTAATATTATTTCTCTTTTAATATCTTTATCCATTTAAATCACCACTTTAAATATATTTTCACTTTGTTTTAAAGCATCTATTAATACATCTAATTCTTCTTTTGTATTATATAAATGAAGACTTACTCTACAAGTATTCTTGATATTTAATTCTTCTTTTAATTCTTTAGCACAGTGATTACCTGCACGTATCGCAATATTATAGTTATTTAAATATATTGATGTATCTTGTGGAAAAACTCCATCTATATTAAATGCAAGTATACCACTTTTACTATTTTTATTATATAGAATAATATTAGGTATTTTTTCAAGTTCTGATACTAAATATTTTTTTAAATTATATTCATGTTCATGTATTTTATCTATTCCAATATTTTCAATGTATTTAATTGCTTCTCCTAATCCTATTACTTCTGCGATAGGAGGTGTTCCTGCTTCAAACTTAATAGGTATTTCTTTTAAAATATAGGTTCCATCTGTTTCAAAACTTTGATTCATTCCTCCCCCATATTTTAATGGTTCCATTTCTTCTAATAATTCTTCTTTACCATATAGAATTCCTACTCCAGTTGGTGCTAACATCTTATGTCCTGAAAATGCTAGAAATGAAACATCTGATTTATCTACATTAACATTAATATGTCCAACACTCTGTGATGCATCTACTACAAAATATATATTATTTTCTTTACAATATTTACCTATTTCTTCTATATCTCTAATATCTCCTATAACATTAGAAATATGAGCAATAGAAATTACTCTAGTCTTTTCAGTAACAGCCTTCTTTATATTATCAAGAGTAAGTTCATGATTATCATCTAAATCAATATATTTTACTTTACCAATACCTTTATTTTCTAATACTTGCCAAGGTAATATATTAGAAGCATGTTCTGCAACATCAAGTAAAATTTCATCATCACTAGAAAGCTTATTTTGAAAAAATCCAAATACAATCATATTAAGAGATTCTGTTGCTCCACTTGTATAAACAATTTCTCTTTCACTTTTAGCATGAATAAAATCTTTAACTAAAGTACGAACACTATCATACTCTTTATTTGTCTTAATAGCGTTATTATAATCACCACGATGAATATTAGATGTATATTTAGTATAATAATCAACCATCTTTTGAACAACACAATTAGGCTTAAGAGTTGTAGCACCATTATCAAAATAAATTAAATCATTATTTAAACATTCAAAATCATCGCGATTCATAGTATTCACCTCTATATCTTTTTAATTTCTTCTTCTAATTTAGAAATATCTTCATTACTAGTTAAACCATTTATTAAGAAACTTCTAATTAATAAGTCATAACTAGCTTTCTTAGATATTCCCCTACTCATTAAATAAAATAATAATTCATCTTTAAACTTACCAATATAAGCAGAATGATTAGAAATAACATCATAATTATCAATTAATAGATTAGGTAGAATAGTACTATCTCCATCTTCTAAATTAATAATTTGATTTTCTTGATTACAAATAGATTTATTTGCTTTTTTTATAACTTTACCAGTAATATTAAAATCAAGTTTTTTACTATATACGTTAAGTCCATGATTATATATATTACTAGTTGTATTTTCTTCATTATGAACTACTAAAATATTATACTTATGATCATTATAATTAATAGTACTATAATGATATTCTACTTCTGAGTTTTTTCCATTTAAATTAATTGTTATATCATTATCTATATCAATACCATATTGATATATTACTAGTTTTGAATTAGCTTCTAAGTTATAAGTTATTTTTTTATTTTGATAATCAAATATATGTAATTCTACTTTTTCATTTTTTGGAATAGTAACTACATTATTATCTATATCTAATTTATTCATATTATTCTTTTTCTCTCATTTCATTTATACTATTATATCCATTTTTTTCTACTTCTAAAGCTAATTTAAAATCACCTGTTTTTACTATATGTCCATTATTCATGATATGAACATAATTAGGTTTTATATATTCAAGTATTCTTGGATAATGAGTAATAATTAATAATGATACATCTTTATTTTCTTCTAAATATGAATTTATATTTTCACATACTATTTTTAAACTATCTACATCTAAACCAGAATCTATTTCATCTAAAATAATAAATTTAGGTTTTAGTGTTTTTATTTGTAATACCTCATTCTTTTTCTTTTCTCCTCCTGAAAAACCTTTATTAATATGACGATGAATCATATTACCATCAAATTCTAAATCTTCAAGAGCTTTATCAATTCCTTTTATAAAACTAAAATAATCTATGTTTTCACCAGTTAATTCCTTTTTTGCAGTCTTTAAGAATTCACTATTAGATACCCCTTCTATAACTGTAGGATCTTGCATTGCTAGAAAGATTCCTAATTTTGCTCTTTCATTTACTTCTAAATCATTTAGTTTTATTCCATTAAAAAGGATATCACCAGAAATAAGTTTATATTTATAGTGTCCCATAATGAGTTTTGATAAAGTTGATTTTCCAGTACCATTTGGTCCCATAACTGCATGGATTTCTCCTTCACCTATATTTAAAGATAATCCATCAATAATGACCTTATCCTCATCTTTTAGACCTACTTTTATATTCTTTATTTCTAACATGATATCACCACTTTCATTATATTAAGTTTATTAACTAAAAATTATACTTTTAGTTTTTTCTAGTTTTTTGAAATACGCTGTATAAAGATTCTTCTCTTTGTACATATTTATGTATTGGAAAACTATTGCTTAAACAATATGACTGTTCTGGATAACTAGACATTAATACATTATCTGTAATGCTATCTAATACGAATATAGTTTCATCTAAATCTATATTTGAATCACTTAACAATAAGTTTTTAAATGCTTTTAATTTATTTATTTGATTTTGATAGAAGAATGGTCTACCATCTACGATACATCCTGTAATATTATCACTTACTTTTTGTATTTCATCTATAGTTAAACCATCCATAAAAGATATTCTACTATCACAAACAACTGCATAAACTTGATCATTTTTGGCTTTTTCTATACGTGTTGGAGTAAGAAACTTATATTTATCTACTATTTTTCTTTGTTGAAATTCATCATGTTCTTCTGATTCTACATCCATATTTTCTAAAAGACTTGTATAACCTAATTCATGAAACATGTATTCAATATCAGATAATACCTTTTTATCTATAAAACTATCTTCATAAATAACTTTATCTTCTTTATTAAGAATACTAATACCATTACCTATAATTGTATAATTAGGTTCTATTACTACATCATCTCTATATTGTCCATTATCATTTAAGATAATATCAATACCAGCAGAGTTTCTTGTAATATTTGCAAACTCTTGGAATGATTCACGATATAGCTTATTTTTACCTCCAACTTGACAAATAGAATAATCTGGATTATTAGATAATACAATTACATTATTACCCTGTTCTTGAAACTCTATTAAACTATTTAGTCCTCTTACTGTATCATTATATGATACCCCTGCAAGCGCTGTATCACTGACTACAAGTGTCTTCATATACATACCCCCTAAACAACATGCATAATTATACCACAAAATGACCAAAATGTCTAGTTTTTATTGTCATAATCATCTAAGAATGAGTGTTTTTCCTTACTCTTTTTATACCCTAAAATACACTCTAAATTGATATTATCGACGCTTTTAAATATATTATAGTCAATTCTATCATTATTTTTTCTTAAATTTTTAATTAAATCTTTTATTTCTTGTCTTTTGCTTGAATTATCATCTTCCTTACTATTTTTTTCAGTAAATCTACAAGCACAGTTAAGGAAAGTCAAATCATTATACTTTGCCCAAGAAATAATATCTTCTTCTTTTACAAAATATAGTGGTCTTATTAGTTCTAATCCTTCAAAATTATCACTATGAAGTTTTGGCATCATTGTTTTAAGTTCTGCTCCATAAAACATTGAAAGAAGTGTTGTTTCAATCACATCATCAAAATGATGTCCTAAAACTATCTTATTACAACCAAGTTCTTGCGCTCTTTTATAAAGACAGCCTCTACGCATTCTAGCACATAAGTAACATGGACTTCTATCAACAGTATCAACTATCTCAAAAATATCTGAAGTAAACATTTCAATTGGAACATTTAATGTTTTTGCGTTTTCAAGAATAAGTTTTTTATTAGCTTCACTATATCCAGGATCCATAACAGCAAAATAAACCTCAAAATCAAATTTACCATGACGTTTTAATTCCTGCATACACTTTGCGAGTAAGAATGAATCTTTTCCTCCACTTATACAAACCATGATTTTATCATTTTCTTTGATAAGCTCATATTCTTGAACTGCTTTAACAAATTTTGCCCAGATATCTTTTCGATATTTTTTAATGATACTACGCTCTATCTCTTGATATCTTTCCATTAGTTAATCCTTCCTAATAACTCAATAACATCATCGATAGAATCAAATTCTTTGTTTTTTAAATCCTCAGCAAGACATAATTCAAGATGTGACTTTAACATTGAATTACCAAGACTTTTTAAAGATTTAGAAACTGCTGAAATTTGAATTAAAACATCATCACAACATCTATCATCATCTATCATTTGTTTTATACCTTTAATCTGTCCTTCAATGATATTAAGCCTTTTGACTATTTTTGCCTTTTCTTCTTCACTACGATGTTTTGAAAGAGTACAACCTTTACATTTTTTCATCATAATACCACCACGCCAAATATTATACACCCTCCTAGGGTATATGTAAAGTATAAAAAAAAGGTCTTACGACCTTTTATGCTGCAGTTTTTGTATACTGATAAGATTCATCTCCACCTAAGTAACTATACTCTGCTGCTGTATCACTACCAAATAATGAATCAGCTTCTGCAACAGCACTACTTAATGCTGATATTCCAGCAACTTGTTCCTTAAGGGCTGTATTTTGCTCTTTATAATGTTCATTTATTTCTTCTAATCTTGAAATTGTAGATTTCAATTGATTATTTTCTCTTAATAAATCTGTATTATCTCTACGAGCTTTACCTAAACTATTTCTAAGTGAAATAATTTCTTTAGTCTTAGCTGCATTATCTTGTTCTAATAATTCATAATTAGATTTTAATGTATATAGTTCACTTTCTTGATTATCTATTTGTTGTCTTTGATTAGTGTTTTCTTCTAATAATTTTTTGATGGTACTAGTAGCATTAGCAATAATTGGATTATCTAAGTTTTCTTCATAGAATACTTCATCATCACTCTTATTATCTTCTTCTTCAGTTTCTTCTACTTCTTCTTTTTCTTCTCCACCATCTGAACTAGAATCACTATTTTCTTCTTCCATTTCTTCTTCAGTTTCTTCAGAATCGTCATCATCGTCGGTGTCACTTGAATCTTCTTCATCAGAGTCATCGCTATCATCTGAATTATCTTCATCTGTGTCAACACTATCGTCAGAATCACTTTCATCTGAATCATTGTTATCTACTTCATCTTCTGAATCAGTATCTTCTTCAGTATTATTTTCCTCTGAATCAGATGTACTATCATCACCAGCAATTTGTGAAATATCATCATCCATTGCTATATTTAGGCCTACTACACCATTTTCTTCAGTTGATGTAGTATCAGTAGTTTCAGTTTCTTGTGGTGTTTTTGAAGTATTTCCTTCTACCTGTGGAATCATTCCTTCAGTACTAGGAATACTATCAGTTGGAATAGTTGACTGTTCTGTTCCAACCTCAGTAGCTGGTGTTTCTTCCATAGTTTGTGGTAAATCAGTAGTTAATCCTCCTTCTCCAAATAATGGAATATCAATACCAGGATTTATATCATTTGTTTGATTTTCCACTGTTTCGTTCTCTTGTGTTGGAACTTCTGTTGATGGTATAGCAGTATCTCCTTCAACCTGTGGAACATCGATTGCAGGAAGTGCTTGTTCTGTTGTTTCAGTAGCTGGTGCTTCTTCAGAATTAGCAACTTCTTGAGTATCTGCTTCCACTTGTGGAATTTCAGGTGTTTCTCCACCAACTTGTGGAATATTTATTTCTGGCATACTTTGTACTTGATTAGCATCAGTAGTTGGAACCTCTTCTGCACTAGCAACAAGTTCTTGTTCTACACTTTCTTCTTGTGGTACTTCAGTATTTGTAGTTTCTTCGTTTTCAGTTTGTGCTACATTATCAGCAGGAGTTTGTTCTTGATTTTCACTTTCCATTGCAAAAGCATATGGATCATATTTAGAAATTTGACTTCCTACAACATTAGCACTCATGAAGTATGCTCCATCTTTAGATCCAATAAAACTAAAATAGTTATTTCCTAAATTAGCTCCATCTGTTGTATATAGTGCTGCTTCTGAAAACTGATTATCAAATATAAAACTTCCATTTGAACCCATAACACTTATTATTTGTTGTTTAATTGTATTGGCATTTTGAGCAAGTTCATTAGCTGCTAAAGAATCACTTTGTTTATTTAAAGCATCAACAACAGATTCTGTTACTGGCTTATTTCTTTCTACTAGTAATAAATCATTTGATAAAACCTGAATATTTTTATTTTCAAATGGTATTAATACATTTCCATCTTTTGATACAAGTCCTAAAGACGTATAAGGAGCATGTCCAATTCCCTCTTTTAAGATTGGTGTTGCAATATAATTACCATTTTTTAATGTTCCATTCTCAACAAAAAAATACGTTTTACCGTCATCCGTTTTTAAATATGTAATTTCTGTATCAGGAAATCCTGGATCCTGAACTTTACCTTTTAGTATTTCCATCTAAAACACCACCTTATTATCTAATAGTATCATAACACAATTTTAATATTTTAACAATCTAAATAAGTAATAATCTTGCTCCATTTGTCAACCCAGAAAACTTAACAATATTATTAGCATTAACCATATTACCATCAATACCATTATAAAGAATTGCTTTATTATTAATTTGATAATATCCTCCAGATAAATCTTTTACAGTATTTTGTACAATTTCTATTACATTAGATACTTTTTCATTTATAGGAATATACATGTCATATTCTTCATCTATTGCTAAAACATAAATACTAACTAATATCTTATCCATACTAATCAACTCCTATTATATATAAGTATACTACAAATTATTAAAAAGTACATCTAAAATGTCCATAATTACGTAAAATGAAAGACTTTTATATAAAAATTTGCTACAATTATATAAAGGTGATAGCTATGAAATATAAGAATAGTGATTTGTATAATTATATTTTAAAAGTTGATAGTGAAAGTGATTTGTTACATGAAGTATATCAAAAGACGTTGAGCATTTTAAATACTGAAGGATTAGAAAAAGATTTATCTTATGATATGAAGCAAATATTTATAGGTACATTTAAAACAAGTCATGATGATACTAGAAGCAATACTATATATGAGTTAGATAGAGTTTTAGAAACTTATATAAACCTTTTTAGGGTAGAAAAAAATGAAGATAATAGTTATGTTGTTTATCCTAAATTAAAAGAAACTCCTACTAAAGATGATCTATTAATGTTTTATTGTTTAAAAAAGAATATGAATACTCAAGAAATCATAGATTATTTAAAACCAAAAAATAAAGCTTTTAAAGAAGAATTAAAGCAAGGAAAAATAGAACCATATTATGGAAATTCAAGATATTTAATACTACATACAAAAGCTATATATGATGCAATAGAACTATTAAGTAAAAGAAATGATATAGAAAATAAAGGACTTGTTTTAAAGACACAAAAATCTGTTGAAGAGTTATTATTAAATATGACTAAAACAGCCAATTTAGAGTATACTGATGATACTTTTAGACAAATGAAATATTCTACCAAGGATGTCCTATTAGAAAAAGAACAATATGATACACTTAGAAATTTATATACTAAAGTTTTAGAAAAGGAAGATAATTTAATTGATATTTCATCTAAAATATGGAAAGATTATGAAACTTATGAAGGAGGTCTTTTAATTCATCAATTAACAGGAGCAATGGTTGAATCCTATAAAATGAATAAAATATGCACAAGTTTTTATTCAGAACAAGCCAAAGTATTAATAAACTATCATAATACAAATACTGGTTATGCTTATCCAATGGACATCAATCACATATTTACAATTTGTGAAGAAGATGTCGGTAGTTGGACTATTACTAAAGAAGATTTTATTGATAGAGACCTTCCTTCTTCTTGGCAATTGGATGGTAAAGGTATTCGCTATGAATACCCTTATAATACTAGATTATTCCCACCAGAGTATATTGAAAACAAAGTTAAGAATAATGATAGTTTTGCAGAAATAATTATAGATAATAAAAATGATAAAGTTAAACCATCATTTTGTTTTTATACAGAAAATGCTTCCTTAGATCAAAAAGAAAGAATAACAGATTTAGCAAAAAAACAAAATTTAAATAAATTATTATAAATAATATCAAACGATATTATTTTTTTAGACAAAAAAAGAGAAAAGTTAATCACTCTTTTCTCAAAAACTTATATTTTTTTATTATGTTGGATATAATAACCAACCATTCATCACTGAATACGTTATTATAAAAATAATAAAATTGTTTTCTCAAAGTATTTACAGTTAGCTACACATGTAAATCTTTCGCGTTTTATTTTTTTGAACAGTGAGTCCATCTCTCACATAATACTCTTGGATTTAGTCTCTTGTAATAATTAAAAACTATTACAGCAAATGCATTTGACTAGATTTAGATTAATCACAAAATTTAACAACTTATATCTGTTTTAGAATGTGTTAAAGCGAAACACCAAAAGCATATACAATTTACTCTTCAATCTTTAATAATTCATCCGTAAAAATGGATTATTAAACAAATAGGAGTATTAAGTGAAATGATTATAAAAGCGAATATGCAAATTATTAACGTATATATAACTCAATCCATATAAATGCAAATTGTTATATAGCCAACTCAATCCATATTCATATCATTTCTATATACACTATACCATACCCATAGATTAGTGTCAATACTATTTTTATTTTTTTTATTTTTTTTATTTTTATTTACACTTTACTTGTCAGTATTGTAAAAATCAGTGCATATACAATTTTAATATAACAAAAAAGAGTGAATTTTATCACTCTTAAATATACAATGATTTATTTTTAAAAGAAATCCTCTAAATCATCAACTGATTCATCATTTTCTTCTATTCCTGTACTAGATTCTTCATCTAATGATTCGATATCACTATCATCATCACTATCAAAATCTGAATCTGAATCGGAATCGGAATCAGAATCACTTTCAGCCTCTTCGTCTCCATAGTCAACATATTGAGTATTTCTGGTTAATACATCCATTAAATCAATATCCAAACTATTTATGAATTCGAATCTTTCTCTTTCTTTATCACTCAAAGTAGAATCTATGATTAATTTACCATCAGATCCAAGATGCTTCTTGATGCTTTCTAATTCTTCTTCTCTTATCATTAAAAATCACCTATTACTTGAATAATACGTCACCGATAAATTCTTCTTCTAATTTATTAGCAACATTTTTGATTTCTTTTTCTCTCTTATCTAATGCTGTGATACGTCCACCAGATTTTTTATGTAAATCACCTTTAGTATAACTCTTAATACTTTCCCATGTCTTATTCATGTTATTAGTATAATTAGCTAACTCCATTAAAGATTGTTTTAAGTTAATGTAACATTTATAAGCTGTTTTTGTGTTACAATCTGATGATGAATCATCATGAACTGTAGCAGGTACTCCACTAAGCTTTAATGAATTAAGATCTTTATTCTTAACTGTTTTAGTATAGATAGTTCCGTCAAATCTTGCTAAGAAAGCTTTCTTTTTAGAAATTTTCTTACCATCAGCCTTATCTACTTCCTTTGCTAATTCTACATAAATCTTATAACTATTTTCATAGTTACCACACATTTTGCTTAGATATAACATACAATTGTCATACCATTCATGTGCAGCTTTACCATCCCAATAAGCATTTTGGCTATCACCATTCATCATCTGCTTTAAATAATTA
>CACZTK010000051.1 GCA_902784095.1 uncultured Erysipelotrichaceae bacterium
ACTATTACCAAAATTAACTGTTTATGAAAATGTTGCTTTTGCTATGGAAGTTTTAGGAGCAACAAAACAAGAAACAAGACAAAAAACATTAAAGGCTTTAGAGTTAGTTGGATTGAAGAATAAAGTTCATAATTATCCTAATCAATTATCAGGAGGAGAACAACAAAGAGTTTCTATTGCACGAGCAATCGTAAATAATCCTAAGTTGTTACTATGTGATGAACCAACAGGAAACTTAGATCCAAAAATGAGTATGGAAATTATGAAAGTTTTGGAAACAATCAATGAAAAAAGAGGTACTACAATTTTGATGGTTACTCATGATAAAGAAATAGTAAATAAAATGAAAAAAGATGTTATTGTATTAAAAGATGGAAGATTAGTTAATTCAAATGAGAAAGGAACATACGATGATGAAGATATTTAGAATGTTATCAAGAAGCATTAGAGATGCTTTCAAAAGTGTATTTAGAAATTTTAGTTTATCACTTGCTTCCATTTCATGTATTACAATAACATTAATAATAGTAGCAGTATCAGTAATCGCATCTTTCAATGTAGAAAACTTTACTAAGAAAATAGAAAGCGATTTAACAATAGTTGCTTTTATGGATAATGATTCTACAGAAGAAGATATAGAAAAAATGAAAAAATCATTAGAAGGAATTAAAAATATAGATACTTTTACATATGAAGATAAAAAACAAGTAAAAGAAGATATGTCTAAAGAATCAGAAGTATTTAAAGCCGTAATGGACGGTTGGGAAGATGAAGAAAATCCATTAAGAGATACTTTCCAAATAAAAGTAAAAGATATAGAAAAAATTAGTAAAACTGCAGATACAATAAAAAAACTTGATAAAGTAGCAGTTGTTCGTTATGGAGAAGGATTAGTAGAAAGATTAGTTAAGGCATTTTCTTCAATTGAAAAAGCTGCTTATGGAGTTGTAATTGCTCTTATTATAGTTACAGTATTCTTAATAATTAATACTATCAAGTTAACAATTTACTCTAGACAAAGAGAAATTTCAATAATGAGACTTGTTGGAGCATCAAATTTCTCAATTAAAACTCCATTCATAATAGAAGGAATGATTTTAGGACTAATTGGTTCAATCATACCTGTTATTTTAACTACATTTGGTTATTTAAAATTCTATGAACATTTTGATGGGTACTTATTTACAAGATTAATAGAATTAATTAAACCAGAACCATTTATGTATCAGGCAGCAGGTATCGTTGTATTAATTGGTATCTTGGTAGGTATGATAGGTAGTGCAAGTGCCGTTAGAAAGTACTTAAAAATATAATGAAAAATAAAAAAATATTACTCTTGATAGTAGTACTAATATCCTTATTTGCACTACCGAAGAATACTAGTGCGAAGACTATTCAAGAATTTGAAAATGAGGTTGCTAAATATACTAGACAACTTCAAGAAAAGAAAGACAAAGTAGCAAAAAATGATCAAGAAGTTGCTCAAATAAAAGCAAAAATAAAACAAATAGAAGGACAAATAGAAGCAGCAGAAGCAGATATAGAGAGACTTCAAAAAGAAATTGATGAGTGTAATAAAAAAATAGCAGAAAAAGATGCTGAAAGTAAGAAATTAATGAAATACTTTCAAGTAGTTATTAATGATAATGCTTATTTAGAATATATCTTTGGTGCAACTAGTATTAAAGATATGATTTATAGAATGTCAGTTGTAGAACAATTAACAGAATATAATGATGCAATCATGAAAGAATTAACTAGATTGATTGAAGAAAACAATAAGAAAAAACAAGAATTAAATGCAAAAAAAGAAGAATTAAAAAAATTGGAATCAGACTTGGAAGATCAAAAGGAAAGAATCAATGCAGATACAGCATCATTAAAAGCTGCAATGCCTGGACTTGAAGAACAAATTAAATCAGCAAAGGCGAATGTCACTTATTACAAAAACTTAGGTTGTGGATCTACAGAAGATATCCAGTCATGTCAATATCGTATTGAACAGTCAAGAAGAAGTTCAGGAGGAGGAACAGGAGGATCAATTCCTTCAACTAACGGATTCTTTAGACCAACAGAACAAGGATATATAACTCAAGGATACCATGGATATGGAGGACATTTAGGAATTGATATTGGTAATAGATCAAATCCAACAATTGCCATTTATCCTATTGCTAATGGCCAAGTATTTGCTAAATTCTATGATAGTTATGGTGCCTTAGTTGTTAAGATTAGACATAATTATAATGGTAGATATATTTATTCAACATACGCACATTTATCTAGATTTGGTAATATTTCGCAAGGACAATATATTTCACATGATACTTCAATTGGTAATATGGGTAATACCGGTTACTCAACAGGACCACATCTTCATATGGAAATAACTACATGTGATTGGCATGCAGGTGGAGGATGTACTTGGTATACATATCAAAGAAGTACCTTAAATCCATTTAATTTAGTTAATTTCCCATCTAGTTGGAATAATAGATAGAAAAACTCAATAATAGGATAATAATATTAGTAGGAGGTAGAGGTTCTTTGTCAAGTAGTGTTGGTGATGTCCAAGACTAATGATAAAATGAACTGTATGAGAGGGTCAAAATTTGACCTTCTTTTAA
>CACZTK010000052.1 GCA_902784095.1 uncultured Erysipelotrichaceae bacterium
TGGTGGATAAGACAAGCTATAACTCGTGCTATTGCTGATCAAGCTCGTACTATTCGTGTACCAGTTCATATGGTTGAAACAATTAATAAACTTGCTCGTGTACAACGTCAATTAACTCAAGATTTAAATCGTGAACCAACAGATGAAGAAATTGCTAAGAAATTAGGTATTACTGTTGAAAAAGTTCGTGAAGTATATAAAATAAGTCAAGATCCAGTATCTTTAGAAACTCCAATCGGTGAAGAAGAAGATTCACATTTAGGTGATTTCGTACCAGATGAAAGAGATTTAGGACCAGAAGAATATACAACAGTTGAAATGTTAAAAGAAGAGCTAGCAGGAGTACTTCTTACTTTAACAGATCGTGAAGAAAAAGTATTACGTTTACGTTTTGGTTTAGATGATGGACAATGTAGAACACTTGAAGAAGTAGGACAAATCTTTGGTGTAACAAGAGAACGTATTAGACAAATTGAAGCTAAAGCACTTCGTAAATTAAGACATCCATCTCGTAGTAGAAAATTAAAGGATTTCTTAACAGATTAATGAAAATAAATGATAGATTAAAAAAAATAGGGGATTTAGTTGATACTAATTCCCTATGTTTGGATATAGGTTGTGATCATGCTTTACTTGATATTTATTTAGTAAAGATACGAAAGTTTCCTAAAGCAATAGGATCAGATATAAAAGAAGGTCCGTTAGAATGTGCTAAAGAAAACTTAAGAAAATATCAAGTTAAAGATAAAGTTGAATTAAGATTAGGAGATGGACTAGAACCATATACAGATGATATTGATACAGCACTTGTTTCTGGTATGGGAGGAAGAACAATAATAGGTATTTTTAAGAATAATTTTAAAATCACTAAGAAATTAAATCAAATAATAGTATCTCCAAATAATTATCAAATGGATGTTAGAGAATTCTTTACTAAAAATGGATTTTATTTAGAAGATGAAGAATTAGTTAAAGATGGTAAATATATTTATCAAATTATGAAGTTTAAAAAAGGAAAGAAACATTATACAAAAAAAGATATGTTTTTTGGACCAATTCTATTAACTAAGAAAAATAAATTATTTAAAGATTATTATAAAAGAGAATTAACTTCTAGAAAGATTATGATAGATTTATTACCAAAGAATTTTTATTTAAAAAGAATTAAGACTAAGAAAGAAATAAGACTAATAGAAAAAGAGTTAAGTTAGGATACTTAACTCTTTATTTTGATACCTATTTTTTTTGTATTCCCATAATACTTCCTAGTATTGATGTTATAAGTATTATTAAATAATAGATTAATACTCTTAAATGTATTTTAGGACTAAATACTAAGACTCCAAGTAAAGCAAATACTAAAATATATAAAAGACCAAATTTTATTCCTGTTAAATACCCATTTTTTTCTGTTAGTTTTCCTAATTTATAGCTTGTTATAAAAACTATTAATAAAAAATATATAAATCTAAAATATGTTGTAAAGTTTGATCCTATAATATCAAAATAATATAAAGTAGAAATAAATAATAATCCAAGTAATAAAAAAATAAAAGAAAAACCTAAATATTTTAAATACAATTTTATATTCTTCATAAATCCTCCTATAACAAATTATGATTATGTATAAAAAAAAAGACCTAGTAAATAATAAATAAAGGTGAAGATTATGAACATTATTATGGTTTTATTTAGAACATTACTTTTTTATGTAGTTATAGCTCTAGTTTATAGATTTATGGGTAAAAGAGAAGTTGGAGAACTTTCTATTATGGATTTTATTGTTTCTCTTTTAATTACTGAATTAGCCGCAATCGCAATTGATAAATATAAATCTAATCTATTAATAACAATAATTCCTATTATGGCTTTAGTAATTGTTCAAATAGTAATTGCTAAAATATCACTTAAAAGTCAAGATATTAGAGAATCTATTGAAGGAAAACCATCAGTTATAATTAATCGTGGAAAAATAAATTTTAAAGAAATGTTAAGTCAAAGATATAATTTAGATGATTTATTAACTCAACTTAGAGAACAAAGTGTTAAATCTATAGAAGATGTTGATTATGCAATATTAGAAACGAGTGGAAAATTATCAATATTTCAAAAAGGTAGTGATAAAAATTATCCTTTACCAGTTATAATAGATGGGAAAATAGATGAAGAAACTTTAGTTCAAATAAAAAAAGATGAATCATGGATAAATAAAGTATTAAATGATAAAAACTTTAAACTTGAAGATGTCTTTTATGCATTTTATAGAAATAACAATTTATTTATAATAAAAAAAGAAAACATTAAATAGACAAAATTCTTGTCTTTTTTATTTTATATTATACTTGGTGATATTTATGAACAATAAAATTTTAATACTATTTATAATACTTTTATTAGTATATTTAATATCTATACAAAGTAATAATAACAAAGAAAGAAGTGTAGTAAAGGAAAAAAGAGTTGTTTTTATTAGTTATATAGAGTTATCTGAATACTTAAAGAATAAAAATGAACAAGAAGCTAAGAAGAATATTGATGAAATGATAAATAATATTAATAAATTTAAATTTAATGTAGTAGTACTACAAGTTAGAAGTTTTTCTGATTCTATATATGAATCTAAATATTATCCATGGAGTAAGGTAATTTGTGATAAAGAAGGAGATAAATACAGTTTTGATGTATTAGACTATTTTATAAAAAAAACACATCAAAATAATATAGAATTACATGCTTGGATTAATCCATATAGAGTTAGAACTACTAATAGTATAGATGATATTTCTAAGATAAATCCTGCATATAAGATGATTAATTCAAATGATATAAATATATCAGATAATGGAATATACTATAATCCTGCTTCTATAAAAGTACAAAAATTAATCAAAGATGGAATAGAAGAAATACTTAGTAATTATGAAGTAGATGGGATTTTTTTTGATGATTATTTTTATCCTAATTTAGAAATAGATTATGAAAACTATAAAGAATATATTAATAATAATAAATATATTTCTATAGAAAATTATCATTTATTGATGGTAAATAATTTAGTAAAAGATGTTCATAGTTTAACTAAAAAATATAATAAACTATTTGGTATTTCACCTGAAGGAAATATTGAGAATAATTATTCTAAGAACCAAGCAGATGTATATAATTGGGGAAAAAGTGATATATATGTAGATTATTTAATGCCTCAAATATATTATGGCTTTTTGAATGAAACATCACCTTTTTATGAAGTATTATTAAGATGGGAAAATATCGTTAAGAATAGTAATGTTAAAATTATACCGGCACTTGCTTTTTATAAGATTGATAAGGAAGATATATATGCTAAAAAGGGAAGACTTGAATGGATAGAAAATGATGATATTATAATGAGACAAGTTTTACTTTCTAGAAATATAGGACATTATGATGGATTTGCTATATATAGATATGATTCATTATTTAGAGAAAATAGTGAACATGTAAATAAAGAGATAAATAACTTAAAAAAAGTTATGAAAGATTAGAATATATGCTATAATTGTTAAGAGGATGATATTTATGAATAATAAAGGATTTACATTAATAGAGTTACTAGCAACTGTTACATTACTAGCAGTTTTAATGATAATAGCAGTTCCAAATATAATAGGTGTTGTTAATAGAAATAAAAATAAATCATATATTGAAGATGCCAAAAAATTAGTTTCTTTAGCAGAGTATAAAATAAGAGCAGACTCAAGTCTAAAGCCAAATAATGGAACTTATCGTTGTTATACAATGAGTTATTTAGGTGGAGAGGAATTTGGAACAGCCCCAAACGGAGGAAAGTATAGTTTATCAAGATCTTATGTTAGAGCCAATTTTTCAGGAGGAAAAGTTAATTACCGTGTTCAATTAGTTGAATATAAGTGTAAGGATCCAAAGAATTGTATTGAGGCAGATACAACAAATAAGATATATGGTATTAAAGAAGTAGCAATTAATGATTTATATGGAGAAAATCCAACTAGCCATGTAGTTGTTGACGGGGCAGTTGCATGTACTGATACGATCACATATTAATTTAAATGAAAAAATCTTGCTAAAAAAAAATATATATGATATTATTTAATTGTATATATGATAGAAGGTGTATTAAATGAAAGAATTAAAAAATAATAAAGGTTTTACATTGATAGAATTACTAGCAGTTATTGTTATCTTAGGTATCTTAATGATAGTTGCTATTCCAATGGTTTCACAATATATTAAAGAAGCAAAGCAGAATACATTCATTTCAACTGCAAGAGCATTTGTTCAATCTGCTAGATATGGGTATTTGAATGGTGATTATACTGATCCAGAACAAAGTGGTGGTGCATGTGCAACACTTGATTCTGCATCTGGTGGAGATGTATATATTAAATTTAAATATATTCCAGTAGATAAAACAGGTGGTAAATCTTCTTTTGGAAAGACAATAGATATGGAAAATAGTTATGTTCATATTCATTCTAATGGTTCTAATTATACATACTATGTATATATGCGTGATGAATCTAATAATGGTTTTGTGGAAAAGAAAGAAGATGAATTAAAAAAGAAAGACGTTGTTGCCACTATAACAGGTGCTAGTGCAAGTTTTGATGCTAATAAAGCATGTAAACATGAATCTTACACTTATAGTGCATCTTAACTTAGATTAATTTCGGTTCTTTGTCAAGTAGTGTTGGTGATGTCCAAGACTAATGATAAAATGAACTGTATGAGAGGGTCAAAATTTGACCTTCTTTTAA
>CACZTK010000053.1 GCA_902784095.1 uncultured Erysipelotrichaceae bacterium
AAAAAAAAACTAGTCTTTTGGCTAGTTAATTCTTAAATGGGGCGTAGTAAGGGAATCGAACCCTTGCGTACTGGTGCCACAAACCAGCGTGTTAACCACTTCACCAACTACGCCATTTGATTAAGACTATTATAGTTTATTATAAAATTAGAAAAAAATCAAGTCCTTTTTAGTTATTTGTCCATACAATACTTGCCTAAAAGAATAAATTACAAAGAAGGAGGAAAATATGTATAACTATATTAATTATCAAGATGGAAGTTTTAGAAATGATGATATGCCAAATAAACAAATGAATTTATCTACTCCAGATGAAGGGTACAAAAGAGGTAATATTTTTGCTGATTCATATATTCCATATAAGAATTATAAACCAGCTGAATTAAAACCAACAAATGAACAAACATCATTATATTTAGAAATGTCAAAATATGCTTTTGCAGCTCATGAAATGAATTTATATTTAGATCTTCATCCAGAAGATGCATCAATGATTTCATTATTTAATGATTATAGAGAAAGAGCAAATAAGCTTATGATGGAATATGAAAATAAGTATGGTCCATTAACTATCAATTCTAATGATATGTCAAATAGTTTCACTTGGGTGAAAACAGAATGGCCTTGGGCAGGGGGTGGCAAATAATGTGGTCATATCAAAAAAGATTACAATATCCAATTAATATTAAAAATAAAGATTTAAGAATGGCTAAACTATTAGTTACACAATATGGCGGATCTAATGGGGAATTAGCAGCAGCTTTACGTTATTTAAATCAAAGATATACAATGCCTGATAATAAAGGAAAAGCATTGCTTACAGATATTGGTACTGAAGAACTTGCTCATATTGAAATGATTTCAACAATGATTTATCAATTAATAAAGGATGCAACCTTAGAAGAATTGATGGAAGCAGGTTTAGATTCACATTATGCAGAACATAATAAAGCATTATATCCAACAGATTCTAATGGTGTTCCATTTACAGCCACTTATTTTGCAACAACAGGTGATCCTCTAGCAGATATTTCAGAGGATATGGCAGCAGAACAAAAAGCTCGTGCTGTTTATGAAAATTTAATTGATTTAACTGATGATCCGGATGTTATCGCACCACTTCTATGGTTAAGACAAAGAGAAGTAGTTCATTTTAATAGATTTAAAGAATTATTTGAATATTATCAAAAAAAAATTAATGGAAAAGATAAAATAGAAAATAATAGTAATAATTTTTTAGATAATGTGAGTGAAAACTTAACTAATATAAATAATTTTTTAAATGATTTTAATAAGTAAAATTCTAGTGTAAACTAGATTTTTTCTTTGTATATAAACTAAATAAAGTAAACTGTGGTGTTATAATTATAGATAGTAGAGGAGTGGTATTATGGAAGAAAAACAAAAAAGTGTTAAAGGATTTATTATTGCGATTATCATATTAATTATAATAGTATTTGGATTAATAATTTATATACTATATGATAAAGAGATTATTTTTAATTCTAGTAATAAGAAAGAGATAGTTGAAAAAAATACTAAAAAAGAAGAGGAAAAGACTAAAAAAATATCAACAGAAGAAAAAGAAATACTACTAGAAAAAATTAAAAAGATAAATAGTTTTTCTAAATATTATCCATTAACTAATGCTAATCAGATTCCTAATCAGGAAGTATTACTTAAATTAGCATTCGAGATAGGTTTTGGTAAATCATTTAGTGAAGAAGCAATGACTGAAAAAATTAAAGATTATTTTGGAGATGGGTATGCTATCAAAAACGAAGATATTATTTGTAGTATAGATAAGGAACCTTTTTATGTTTATAATTCAAATACAAATATGTATAGATATGCAGTAGATTCTATTCATGGACATGGTGGAGCAGGTGGTATTAGCGAAATAGTTGTTAATTATGTTGACGGAAAAGTTATTAAAGATAAAATAATTATTGATACTAAGTTATTATATTCAACATATTGTTCAGATACTTGTGGTCCTAATTATGCATATTATGCAAGTTATCAAGATGCATTAGATAATAAACCAATTCTTGGTCAAGAAGATAATTATGAAAATGAAATAGAATTAACTGATCAATTATATAAGACTATAGAAGATAAATTACCAACTACAACATATACATTTACAAAAAAAGATAATAATACTTATAGTTTAGAATCAGTTATTATAAAATAGTCTTTAATTTTACTAACTTTTATTGTATAATCTACATAGAAGAGGAATGGCTAGTATGAGACGTATTAATAGAAAGAAAATTGTTATACAAGTAGGTTTGTTATCTGTTTTCATTCTTTTTAATATGCTCTTTTTTTGTTTTTATTGGGGAAATAGTCTACTAGATAAATATGATGGGTATATTTATCCAAATGTTTATATAGGGGATAAAAGTATTTCTGAAATTAGTATTAATGATTTAGATAAGAATATAGATGAGATAAATAATGAATTGATTAGTAAACAAATAAAATTTAAATCACCGGATAATGAATATACCTTTTTTATAAAAGATTTAGGTATTAATATTGATAAAGTAAAATTAAAGAAAGAGATAAATGATTATATTAATGATTCCTCATATATAAATAAAGTATTAAAGATAACTAGTAATTCTAAAAAAGTATTTAATTATGAAATAGTATATGATGATAATACCATTGATAAGTTTTTAACGGATTTAAAAGAAAGTATTGATACAGATGGTAGTGATGGAATCTTAGTGGTTGATAACAATAGAAATGTTTCATATCAAAAAGCAATTTCTTCATTCAATATGGATATTGATAAGACAAAGAAAAATATTCTAACAAATATTGCTACTGAATTTAAAAATAATGAAATACAGTTAGAAGGAGAAACAAATAAAAGACAAGATAATGATACATTAAAACTAATAGATACTAAAACATCAAGTTATTCAACTAAATATAATCCATATATTAGTAGGGGAAGAAATGTGGAAGCAGGACTTAAATATTTAGATGGACAAATAATTTATCCAGGAGAAGTTTTTTCATTCTTTAAAATAGCTGGTCCTTATCATAAAGCAGGTTATGCTTGGTATGATGGAATGATAGGAAATGGAGTTTGTCAAATAGCATCAACTATTTATGATACTGCTTTATATGGAGGTTTAGAAATAGTAGAAAGATATCCACATGATCATTTTCTTCCATATATACCAGGAGGACAAGATGCAACTGTATCTAGTTCAGGTAATTATTCTTTAGCAGACTTTAAATTTAAAAATACGTATAAATATCCAATTTACATATCAGCATATTATAATGATGGAGTAGCAACAGTAGATTTTTGGTCAAATCATGATGCTAAAGAAGGTTATGATTATTATGTTGAATCTGTTAGAACAGGGTATAATAGATATGTAACTTATTTACATAAAACAAAAAACGGACAAGAAATTGACAAAACATTTATTGCAAATACATATTATTATAAATAGAAGTAACTTAAAAAGTTATTTTTATTTTCTTATTGTGATATACTATTAATGTTAGAGGTGATATAATGCATCATTTGAAAATAGAAGAAGTATATAAAAAATTAAACTCTAGTAAAGAAGGATTATCTAGTAAACAAGTAGAAAGACTTCAATTAGAAAATGGTAAGAATATATTACCAAAGAAAAAGAGTGATAGTTTTTTTAAGATATTTATTAATGAATTAAAAGATCCAATAGTAATTCTATTACTTGTAACTGCTATATTTTCATTTG
Organism: uncultured Erysipelotrichaceae bacterium; assembly: GCA_902784095.1. GTDB lineage: Bacteria > Bacillota_I > Bacilli_A > RF39 > UBA660 > UMGS995. The sequence continues at coordinate 3,756 of CACZTK010000053.1, forward strand.
TGATAGGTGAAATAATAGATGGTATAGTTATTGTTTTTATAATGATTACAGATTTACTTTTAGGTACTATTCAAGAATATAATGCAGAAAAAACAGTTGATAGTCTTGCTAATATAATTAGAGTTATGTCTAAAGTTATTAGAGATGAAAAAGAAGTAGAAATTGATTCAGAAGAGTTAGTTGTTGGTGATATAGTTATTCTATCTACTGGAGATAAAATTAGTGCTGATATGAGAGTAATTGAATCTCATAATTTAACTGTGAATGAATCTATATTAACAGGAGAGAGTGTAGCTGTTGCTAAAAATGAAAAAGTAGTAAAAGAAAATGCAAGTATTAATAATATGACTAATATGTTATTTGCAGGTACTACTATAACTACTGGAAGATGTCTTGCAATAGTTACAAAAATAGGTACTGATACAGAAGTAGGTAAGATTGCTTATCAAGTTGCTTCTGCTGAAAAAGAAAAATCTCCACTTACAATTAGAATGAATAAGTTCTCAAAACAAATTACTTTATTAATTATTTGTATTGCTTTAGTAATAGCATGTCTTTTGATATCGAAAGGAGAAAATGCATCTGCTATTTTCTTATCTGTTGTTGCATTATCAATATCTGCTATGCCAGAAGGATTACCACTTGCTTTAACTATGGCTCTTACAATTACATCTAAAAAGATGATGAAAAAAAATGTTATTGTAAAAAAACTTAATTCTGTTGAATCACTAGGTAGTTGTACATATATTGCTAGTGATAAAACAGGAACTTTAACAGTAAATGAACAAACAGCTAAAAAGATAGTTTTAAAAGATGGAGAAACTTTTGAAATTACTGGAACTGGTTATGATACTGATGGAAAAATAATTGGAAAGAATGTAGATAAGGCTCATTTAGTAGCAAAACTAGGTTATATTAATAATGAAGCAGAATTACTTGAAGATGAAAATAAGTACATTGGTGACTCAATAGATATAGCTTTTAAAATTTTAGGTAAAAAGTGTGAGTTAAAAGATAGTGATTTTTCTATAGTTGGAACAATTCCATATGAGTCAGAAAATAAGTATTCAGCATGTTTTTATAAAGAAGAAAAAGACACCTTTTGTACTGTAAAAGGGGCTTTAGAAAAAGTATTATGTTTCTGTAAAAAAGTAGATAAAGATAAAATATTAAAACAAAATGAAGAATTAGCAAAAGAAGGATATCGTGTTATTGCTCTTGCATATAAAAAAGTAAAAAGTAGTGATGATCAAATTGAACCTTCAGAAAAGATAATAAAGAACTTAGAATTTATTGGCCTAGTAGGATTTATTGATCCTGTAAGACATGATGCTAAAGATGCTATTAAATGTTGTGAAAAGGCAGGTATTACAACTATTATGATTACAGGAGATCATCCATTAACTGCTTATTCAATTGCAAAGGAATTAGAATTATGTAGAGATTATAGTGAAGTATGTGATACCGAAGAGTTACAAAAATATTTGAAAAAGGGCTATGAAGAATTTGATAAATTTGTAAAAGAAAAACGCGTATTTACAAGAGTCACTCCAACAGATAAATTAGAAATTGTTAATTCTTTAAAAAGAAGTGGAGAGTTTGTTGCTGTAACAGGTGATGGTGTAAATGATACTCCAGCACTTAATTCTGCTAACATTGGTATTGCTATGGGTAGTGGAACAGATGCTGCTAAAGAAGTTAGTGATATGCTTATTTTAGATGATAGTTTTGCATCTATTGTGGAAGGTGTAAAAGAAGGAAGGGGAGCATATAGTAATATAAGAAAAATATCTTATTTATTATTATCATGTGGTTTTGCAGAAGTATTGTTCTTTTGTTTATCAATATTATTTGATTTACCTCTTCCATTAACCGCAATACAACTTCTTTGGTTAAATGTAGTTACTGATGGATTACAAGATATTTCATTGTCATTTGAAAGAGTAAGTGATGATGTTATGAATGAAAAACCAATAAAAACAACAGAAAGTTTATTTAATAAAGAATTGTTAATAGAAGTATTAGTATCAGGTATTGCTATAGGAATATTAGTGTTTATAATTTGGTATAATTTAATTAATAGTTATATTAGAATTGATTTTGCTAGAGGATATGTTATGACATTAATGGTATTTATTCAAAATATTCATGTATTAAATTGTAGGGATGAAAAACAATCTATATTTAAACTAAAATTAAATAAGAACTTTTTGTTACCTATAGTAATTATATCTTCAATTCTATTACAAGTATTAGTAATGGAAATTCCTATTTTATCAGAATTCTTTAAAGTAGGAAATCTAACATTAATGAAATGTTTAGAATTATTATTATATTCATGTACAATAATTATTGTTGTTGAATTACATAAATTTATTAAAAGAAAAACCAAATAGAAGATTATTTGGTTTTTTCTTTTATTATAAGATAATTATATTAGTTTGAGTATAATAATTGGTTGTTTTATGCAAGAATACTTGTTACATATCTAATAGCATAAAATGATTATTTTTTTCAAAAAAAATGGATTAAATCCATTTATTCTTCTTCAATTGCTCCTGTAGGACAAGATTCGATTGCTTCTTTTACATCATCAATATTAGCATCATCTACTGTATCAACGATAACATTTGATAATCCTTCATCATTAATTTCAAATACGCTATCACATATTGCAGCACATGCTCCGCATCCTATACATGCATCACTATTAACTTTTACTTTCATAATTTCACTCCTTTTTTATATAAAACTATTATACATAAATAATTTCTTTACGTAAAGAAAAATATCTATTTAATAATATTTATTAAAAAAAAATTAATAATATGTTATTCTTATATTGAGAAGGTGTAAATATGGCAAGAAGAATGGATAGATACAATTTAGGATATGAAGAAGAAGCAAAAAGATCTAATAAAAATCAAGAATTATATCAAAATATAGGTACTAACAAAAAGTATACTAATTTTGTTGATGTTAGAAAAACTAATGCATATCTTATAGATGATAACAATAAAAGTAATAATTATACAAGAGAAAACTATCAACATATGAAAGAGTATACTAATATTACACCAAAGACTAGAGTTAGAAAAGAATTTGATGATTTTAATCATTTGTATCACACTGATGAAAATAGAGTTTATGATATTAATAGTGTTTTAGAAAAGGCAAGACAACAAAGAGGTAATGCTGAGGAAGAAGCTTTAAGAAAATTAAAGAATACAAATTATAATATTTTGGCATCTATCAATCCAAAAGAATTAGAAAAATATAGACAAGAAAAGAAAAATAGATTAAAACCAGAAGCTGAAGAGGGATTAAAAGAATTAATAGATACAATGATATCTAAGACTTTAGCAGGAGAAATTTCTAAAGAAGCAGGCGTTGATTTATTAAGTGATTTAATGGCAACTAATGCATTTGATAGAATTAATATGCCTGATATAGAAGAAAATTCAAATAAAAACGTAGAAACAAATCAAAATAATTTAATAAATGATTTAAAGAAAGAAAAAGGAATAGAAGTAGAAGAAAAAAAAGTAGAACCAAAAGAAGAAAAAAGTGTAAAGAAAATAGAAGAAAAACCAAAAAAAGAAGTTTTAGATAATGAGAGCATAAAGAAGTTAGAAAAAGAAAGTAAAAAAATACCAGGACAAACTGATAATGAAGTAATGAAAGATTTAGATCAATCATTTTATACAAAGAGTATGGATTTATCTGATAAGGACTTTTTTACAGGTGATGAAGAAGAAGAAAATAAAATGCCTATTTTTCTAAAACTATTAATATTTATTATAATACTAGTTTTAATAGGAGTAGGAGTATATTTCTTATATCAAAATTTATAAAAGTAACTTAGTTACTTTTTTTCTTAATTAAAATAAGTTATAATTAATGAAAGGGAAGGTTGATATTATGAAGGATTTTATAGTTATTGATTTTGATAATACTTTAATTAATGATGAAGAAGAAATTCCTACATCCACAATAGTTTTATTTGATGAACTAAGAAGAGAAAAGAAAAAATTAGTTATATTAACAGATAGTTGTTTAAATAGAATTTTATATTATAACTATTCTTTTCCATTTATTGATTATATTATATCTTCAGCAGGATCTTATGTATATGATGTAGTTAAAGAAAAAGAAGTTTATAAAAAGAATATTTTAGTTAGTAATGTTAATAAAATAATTAATTATTTTTATGATAAATGTATGATTTATTTAACAGATAAACTTAACTGTAACTTAATTAATGGAGATGATAATAATCAAGATGTAGTAATAATTAATGACTATAAGGCTTATTTAAATGATAATAAGAGTAGTATTTATAAAATTGATTTAGTTTTTGATAATAATGAATCTATTCACAAATATCTTGATGTATTAAATAGTTTTAATCTTAAGATAAATATAAGTGTTGATGAAAACAATAAAACTATTAGTATAATTCATGAAGATATTAGTAAGTTAAATGCAGTTAATAAATTACTATTAAAAACAAAAAAAAGCATTAAGGATATAGTTTATATAGGTAGAGATTTAGAAATATTAGAAAATGTAGGAGTTGGTGTTGTTAGTGATAATGATGTTTCATATTTAAAAACTATCGCAACTGATATAACATCTGATTGTAATAATAAAGGTGTAGAAAAGTTTCTGAGTAAGTATTATGAGGCTAATAAATGAATGTATTAAAAAAATGTAATTTATGTCCTAGAAATTGTTTAGTAAATAGGTATAAGAGTATTGGATATTGTAAAGCAAAAGCTAAAATTAAAGTATCATTAGTATCATTGCATATGTGGGAAGAACCTTTTATATCTGGAACTAATGGAAGTGGAACAATATTTTTTACTAATTGTAATTTAGGATGTATTTATTGTCAAAATAAAAAGATAAGAGATGGTTATGGTAAGACAATAACTATTAAAAGATTTAGTGAAATCTTGTTGGAGCAGCAATCTAGAAATGCTCATAATATTAATTTAGTTACACCAACTCACTATGTACCATTAATAAGAAAAGGAATAGTTAAGGCTAAAGAAAAAGGTCTTAGTATTCCAATAGTTTATAATACTAGTAGTTATGAAAATGTTAATACTATTAAGATGATGAATGGCTTGGTTGATATATATTTAGCTGATTTAAAATATTATGATGATTTTTATGGAAAAAAGTATTCTAAAGTAAATGATTATTTTAAGTATGCATCTTTAGCAATAGAAGAAATGTATAAGCAAGTAGGAAATCCAATAATAAAAAATAATTTATTAAAAAAGGGTTTAGTAGTTAGAGTATTACTTTTACCAGGATTAGTTGAAGATGCTAAAAATATAATTAAATATTTATATAATAAGTATAAAGATAATATTTATATTAGTATTATGAATCAATATACTCCAGTTGATAAATACATTTATGAAGAGTTAAATCATAAAGTATTAGATACTGAGTATGAACAGTTAGTAGATTATGCATGTGATCTTGGAATAAAAAATGCATTTATTCAAGAAGGAGATGCTTGTTTAGAAAGTTTTATTCCGGATTTTAATTTAGAGAATATTTAGGAGGATTTTATGAAAAAGAAAGTATTAAATATATTTACAGATAACTATATAATTTTTTGCGTATATGCATTGATAGGATGGATATATGAAGTATCTTGGTATCTAATAGTTGAACATAGATTTGTTAATAGAGGAGTATTATTTGGACCATTTTTACCTATATATGGTTTTGGTATACTAATATTACTTTTAATATTAAAGAACTTTATGAGTAAAGAACATAAAGCAAGTAATCCAATCTATTTAAGTGTTTCATTATTTACAATTGTTACATTTATATATACAACAATAGTAGAGTATTCTACACCTAAAATATATAGAGTTGATTATTTTCTTACTAATTATGGTTTAGGATTAATAGTATTAAATTTAGTTTTTATTATACTTGGAAATTTAATAGTTCAAAAGTATTTAAAAAATATTAATTTAAATGTAGTATTAGTATTTTTAGCTATTTGGATAATTACTACTTTGATAGAATATGTTTCTCACTATTTTATAGATACTTATTTTAATAAAATGCTTTGTGATTATACACATGACTTTTTAAACATTAATAAGCGTGTTAATTGGGATGCTAGTAGGAATTTTGCAATAGGTGGAACACTACTTTTATATTTGGTACAACCACATTTAAATAAGTTTTTAGATAAGTCTAGTTTAAGAACTAAAATAGTTATTACATTAGTAATAGGAATTCCTATGATCATAGACTTTATATTGTAGGTGTTTAAATGTTATTAGATTGTAAAAAAATAAGTAATGAAATAATCTCTAAAGTAAGTGAAGAAGTTTCTAAAATAGAAAGAAAATTAAAAGTAGTTGATATTTTAATTGGAGAAGATTCTTCTAGTTTATCCTATATTAAGAGTAAGTCTTCAATTTGTAAGAAAGTAGGAATAGATTTTGAACTTAAAAGATTTAATATAAATACTAAAGAAGAAGAAATTATTGATTATATAAAAAGTCTTAATAAAGATATAGGAGTAGATGCTATTATGATACAACTTCCTATATCTGATAAATTTAATACCAATAGAATTGTAAACTCTATATCTCCATTAAAAGATGTTGATTGTTTAACTGATTATAATAGGAGTAGTAATGAAATTATTCCTTGTACACCAAAAGCAATACTAAGTATTTTAAAGTATTATAATATTTCATTAGAAAATAAAAAGATAGTATTAGTAGGAAGAGGTTTTCTAGTAGGAAGACCATTATATGATATTTTAATTGAAAATAATTATGATGTGGAATTATGTCATTCTAAGACAATAGAATTATCAAGTATAATAAAAAAAGCAGATATATTAATTTGTGCTACCAATGAGAGTAATTTAATAACTAAAGATATGGTTAATAAAGATAGTATTGTTATTGATGCTGGTTTTTCTTATATTGATAAAGAAATATTTGGTAATGTTTGCAAAAATGTTTATGATAGTGTAAAATATATTACCCCAGTTCCAGGTGGAGTGGGATTAGTAACAGTAGCAAGTTTTTTGGAGAATATATTAATTTGCTATTTTAAAAATAAAAAAATGTAGTATAATTGATTTACTACTGAAAAATAATAGGAGTGAACTATGAAAGATAATATCAAAATAAATGCTCAATCATCAATTAAAATTATGGGTAGTGATAAAATATTTTATATTGATCCATATTTAATTGAAAAAAGTGTGAATGATGCAGATTATATTTTTATAACACATGAACATTATGATCATTTATCTAATGATGATATAGGAAAAGTTATAAAAGAAGATACTATAATAATTGTACCTGAATCATGCTATGATAAAGTACTTGAATTTGGTTATCCTAATGATATTGTAAAAGTAAAGCCTAATAGTAAGTATGGTCTAGAGGATTTAACTTTTGCAACTATTCCAGCATATAATATTAATAAACTTTATCATACAGAAAATAGTGGTTGGGTTGGATACTTAATAGATATTGATAATAAAAAGTATTATATTACAGGAGATACAGATATTAATAAAGAAAATAAGCAAGTAAAATGTGATGTATTATTTCTTCCTGTTGGAGGAGTATATACTATGGATTGTGAAGAAGCTGCACTTCTTGCCAATATAATAAAGCCACGTTTTGCGATACCAACTCATTATAAAACAGTAGTAGGTAGTAATGATGACGCTATAAAGTTTTGTGAACTATTAGATAAAGAAATAGAGTCTAAAATATTATATTAAACATTGTTTATATAACAGGAGGGTAATATGGGTAATGATGAATTTAAGATTATTGATGGTGAATTAGTAGAATATAAAAAGAACGAAGAATGTGTAGTTATTCCAAAAGGTGTAACAGTAATAGCTAGTAGTGTTTTTAAAGATAAAAAAGTAAAATATGTAACTATTCCAAATACTGTTAAAGAAATAGGTTCGTTTGCTTTTGCTAATACTGAATTATGTGAAGTATTAATTCCAGAGAGTGTGGAAAAAATAGGTGATTTTGCATTTTCTGAAGCAAAACTTAAATATGTTTGGTTTTGTGATGGTGTAAAAACTATAGGTGATTATGCATTTTTCCATAATGAAATAAAAAATCTTTCTTTACCAAATACAGTTATAAGTATTGGAAATAATGCTTTTAATGTTAATAAGATTAAAAATTTAATTATTCCAGAAAGTGTAAAAGAAATAAAAGAAAAAGCCTTTAGTATTAATGAAATAGAAAATGTTATATTTTGTAAAGGAATTGAACATATTGGAGAAGAAGCATTTAAGTATAATAATGTTGATAATTGTTTGTTTTGTGATGATACAAACTTAAAAGTAGATAAAACAACTTTTGATGAAGGTGTTAAAAGATTTGCTAAAGCAAAGAAATAAGATATAGAAATGTATCTTTTTTATTTTACACTATTTTATTAATTAAATAAGAATAAAATAAATATGTGGTATACTATAAGTGAAAGGTATGATAATTATGAGTAAAGAATATATATTTCCTAGTAAAGATTTATTAAATGATGAAATAAAAAATAAAGAAGATGATAGATATTATCCTCTTAGTAAAGTTTTATTAAAAAAAGAATTGAATGATAAATTAATTATTCCAATAGGTGTAATGGATAAAAAAGAAAAATATTATTTGGATTTAAAAGAGGCAACAGGCTTATTTATTTGTGGAGAAACAGGTAGTGGAAAAAGTGTTTTCATAGATTCAATTATTACTACACTATTACTTAAGAATTCTAGTGAAGAATTAAACTTTTTGTTTATAGATCCAAATAGAGTAGAACTTAATGAATATGATGGTATACCTCATTTACTAAAGAATACTATTTTTGGTGCTAAAATAGCAGTAGAAGAACTTAATAATGTTTTAAGTATAATTAATTATAGAAGAGGTCTTTTTGTAGATAGTAAAGTTACCAATATAAATAGTTATAATGATAATAGTGAAGAAAAATTACCTCATATTATTATAGTTATTGATGAATCTTCTGATATTATGAGAATAAATGATTCACTTGATATTTTAGAGAAGATATTAGATGAAGGATATCGTTTTGGAGTTCATTTAATTCTTGCTACTTCATCTTATTTGAAAAATGATTTTTCTAAAGAGTTTATTTCCTTATTTACATATGTTTTATCATTTGATTTATCAGGTAGTGATCAAGCAGAATTTATTAATTTAAGAAATTCCAATTGGTTAAAAGTAACAGGTGAAGCAATTGTAAAAGAAAATGGAATTATTAGTAAAATTCAAACACCTTATATTTCTACAGAAGAGATAAAAAGAGTAGTTGACTTCATTATTAAAAATAATAAAGTTATTGATAAAGAAAAACTATTTTTAGAAAGAGATGGGTTTATCGCAGCACTTGATCAAAGTGGAGGAAGTAGTGCTAAAACTTTAGCTTTATATGGAATAGGTGAAGATAGATATCTTGATGATGAGGAAATGTTTGATTTAATAAATGAGTTTAGAAAAAGAGTAATTACTAGTAAAAGTTTTAATAAAAATAAAATAATAGGTACAATATTATTTGAAGATACAATGAAACGAAAAATAGGTGATAAGTATGTTTCTGAATATCTTTTAGATAAAGGTATAGTTTCTTTTTTGAAAATAGATAAAGGCCTAGATAGTAGAGAAAATGGTGTTTCCTTAATGAAACCTATAGTTGATTTGGATGAAATATTAGGAAATGCTAAAAAATATAATATTTTTGGAACTAAGATGCGTAGTGTTATATATGAAAATAATGTAGAGGGTATTGAAGATGTAGTAAAACAACAATTTAATCTTGCTAAAGTAATTTATAGACATGGATTTATACCTATAGTAGAACCTGAAGTTGATATTAATGCTATAGATAAAGAACAAATAGAAAAAATATTAAAATACTTTATTGATAAAGAACTAAATGAACTAGATGATGAAAAAATTATATTCAAATTTACTATTCCTACAATTCCTAATTTCTATTATGATTATACACAACATAAAAATGTTATGAAAGTAGTAGCACTTTCAGGTGGATATGATAGAGATGAAGCTTGTAAATTATTATCTTTAAATAAAAATGTAGTAGCTTCTTTTTCAAGAGCACTATTGCAAGATTTAAAAGAAAAACAAACAGATATAGAATTTGATGATAAATTGAAAGAAAATATAGAAAGTATATATAAAGCTTCTATTATGTAAACAAAGATGTAAAGTATAAACTGACTTTACATTTTTTTTTGATTATTTGACATTTGAAAGTGATAAAATTATTATGAGTGATAGGGAGGTAAAAAAATGGAAGACGTTAAAGAAGAATTAAGAGAAAGTAAGACTAATAAATATGCTTTTGTAGTAGCTATTGTAATGGTTTTTGGATTATTACTATATGGAATATTTCTAGGATAAAAACTCTTTTAGAGTTTTTTTTTGATATATTTTTAAATGTATGCTAAAATCAAATTATAAAGAATATGGGACATAAGGAGTAGTTATACATGTCTAAACAAACAGTGCAAATAATTGATAAGAAAGATATTAAGGGAAACTATTTAAAATATTTAATAGAATATAAAAATAGTTTATTACTTTATAGTAATGGTGAAGTTTTGCTTCACGATGAGGATGGTTATGATTTAATTAATAAAAGTAATTGTTCTAGAGGAAGAAAGAGTTTTAGAGGGACTAAATTTGATATACATGAAAAGAGTTTTTTGAGTGGCAAAAAAAGTGTTAATCAAATTCTATGTTTTAATAAACCTTATTTTATGATAAAAGATAATCATCCTAATTCATTATATGCTATTAGAGATAATAATAGTGCTTTTGTGTTTAAAGATGTATTAGTACCAGGAGATTATAAAAAGAGGTATATGGATAGAGAAGAATTGGAAAAATACTTATCGTCTTCTTCTCAATTAATTAGATACGGAGATTCTTGGACAAGGGAGATAACAATACCAACTAATGAAGAAATTTTGGATTCATTCAAAGAGTATGTGATAATTAATTATATTAATAATCAAGGTGATGATGAATTAAAAGAAATTCTAACACCTATTGTTTTAAATTCTAATATCGAAACTATTGCTAGAGACTATATAATTATGCCTCAAGATATTCTGTTATTAAGAGATGATATGACGATGACATCTTTGACTATTAAATATGAAGGTATTGATTGGTTTATGGTGGAAAGTAGAAGTTTTCCAATAACTAAACATACATTAAGTGAAATAAAAGAATCTATTACTAGTGAAAGTATTGTAGATGAATCAAAACTTAATATGGGATTAGTTAAAATGAAAAATATAAAAAATAAAAAGATAGTTAAGAATATGTAAGAAGATGATTCTTCTTTTTTCTTGTAAATTATATATTAGAGTGTTATAATTATATGCGAAATTTGTTTTGGAGGGGATAATATGATAGATGTTATTATGGATACTTTACTTGATGCAGTAAAACTAATTCCATTCTTATTTATTACATTTTTACTTATGGAATTTTTTGAACATAAAACAACTAATAAAAATAAAAATGCTATCAAGAAAGCTGGAAGATTTGGACCTTTTATAGGATCTTTATTAGGAGCTTTTCCACAATGTGGTTTTTCTGCTGCAGCAACTAATCTTTATGCTACTAGAATTATAAGTTTAGGTACTCTTATAAGTATTTACTTATCAACTTCTGATGAAATGTTACCGATATTTTTATCTGAAAATGTAGAGATTTCATTTATTATAAAAATATTATTAATAAAAATAGCAATTGGTATGTTTTTTGGTTTTCTTATAGATTTATTAATTAGGAGAAAAGAAGAAACACAAGTAGGAGATTTTTGTCATAATGAACATTGTCACTGTGAACACGGAATAATAAAATCAGCAATTAAGCATACAATTAGTATAGTCCTATTTATAATAGTAATTGAATTCTTTTTAAATATAGGTTTTTCATATTTAGGGGAAGATAATATTTCTAAACTATTTTTTAAAGATAGTTTCTTTGGACCATTTGTTTCTAGCTTAATAGGATTAATTCCTAATTGTGGAGCAAGTGTTGTAATTACAGAGTTATACTTAAATAATGTAATTACTTATTCATCTATGATTTCTGGTTTATTAACAGGAAGTGGTGTTGGTTTACTTATTTTATTTAAGACTAATAAAAATAAAAAAGATTGTTTGAAAATATTGGGATTAGTTTATATAATAGGTGTAATATCAGGATTAATTATTCAATTGATAAATTATTTATTTTAAAGGTGGATTATGAATATAATAGATTATATTAAAAAATATGGAAATAAGAGTTTTTCTGAAAAAGAGTTTAATGAAGTAGATAATGTTATTTTTGCATGTCTTGCTTATATTAATTTTAAGGATATAGTATCTTGTAATTTTAAAGATAAGATTACTATTAGTGAGGCGTATAAAGCCTATAGTAGTAAAAACTCTACTAAAAATGAAATATCTGCAGTTAGAAATGCTGTATCTATACTTAGATATATGTCAACTGCAAAAAGATATAAAGATATATTAGTACATAGTTATCAATACGTATTCAATTATGATTGTCAGTTTGGAGCAATAAGCTTTGATTTGGATGATGATACTACTTATATTAGTTATGAAGGAACAGATGATTTGATTAGTGGATGGAGAGAAGATTGTTTAATAGCATATAATTTTCCTGTTGAAAGTCAAACTCTTGCGATTAACTACATTAATAAATACTTATTTAAAAGAAGAAAATTAATTGTAGGAGGTCATTCTAAAGGTGGTAATCTTGCTATATCTGCTGCAATGTATTCTAATTTTTTTGTAAGAAGAAGAATTATAAATATTTATAGTAATGATGGATTAGGTATTAGAAAAGAAGAATTGGATTCTAAAAGATATTTAGCTATTAAAAATAGAGTTTTTAAAGTAATCCCATCATATTCTATAGTTGGACATTTATTATATAGTGATGATAATTATGAAATAATTAAATCTGTAAAGAAAAGTCAGGCTTCACATAATCCTGGTACTTGGGTTATTGATGATGATAAATTTTTACGTACAAAAAATTCTAGATTCTCTGTAGTCTTAGAAAATTCTATTAATAAATGGTCTTTAAAATACACAAAAGAAGAAAAAATGAAATTAATAGATTCAGTATTTTATATATGTGATTCTAATGAGATTACTAGTTTAAAAGAAATAAAGATTAATAAATTAATTAAAATGATTATGGATTCTAGATTAATAGATAATGATGTAAAAGTAATGTTTAAAGAATTATATCGTATTGTAATAGAAACAAATAAAGCATATAAAAAGGATTGATAGTATGAAATTATTAATATTATCAGATATTCATGGATATAGTGAAAATATAAAATTATTAGAAGAAAAAGTTGATATTGGAAAGATTGATAATATAGTTATTCTTGGGGATATATTTAGTGATTATCATACAACTATGGATGATAGAGAAATAATTAAAGATTTTATGGATAGATATAAGGATAAATTAATAGTTGTTAGAGGAAATTGTGATAGTCATAAAGATATAAAAGATATTCCTGTTGACGTAGATGATGTTAAGTATTTAAGAATAGATGAAATAGATTTTTATTTTACACATGGCAATAAGTATAGATATTTAAAAAATGATACTTTTACTGATGGAGTATTAGTATATGGACATGAACATATTCCATATATAAAAAGAGATATTGATATGATTTATGTTAATACTGGTTCAATTTCATTACCAAGAAATGAATTAGGTAAAAGTTTTGCAATATATGAAGATAGAAAAATATCTATTTATAATTTAGATAAAATGAACGTACTAGATGAAATTAATATCTAGTATTTTTTTGTCTAATTTTGTCTAAAAAACATATATTTTATTAGGTGAAGTTATGTTATTTAATCTATTTTTAATTCTAAAGGGAATATTTTTGACTGGTAGTTATTCTAATGAGGTTTTTAAAGAACCACTTTCAAAAGAAGAAGAGGATTTATATATTAAGAAAGCAAAATTAGGGGATATAGATGCTAGAAATAAACTAATAGAACATAATTTAAGATTAGTTGCTCATATAGTTAAAAAGTTTGATAGTAAATATGTAGAACAAGATGATTTAATTAGTATAGGTACAATTGGTTTAATAAAAGGAGTTGACACTTTTTCTAATGATAAGGGAGTAAGAATTACTACTTATTGTGCTAGATGTATAGAAAATGAGATTTTAATGTATTTTAGAAGTAATAATAAAACAACTAAAAATATATCAATGGATGAGTCTATTGGTTATGATAAAGATGGTAATGAAATATCTATATTGGATGTATTAAAATGTCCTAAGACAGATTTTATTGAAGATATTGCTCTAAAAGACAATATAGAATTATTAAATAAATATATGAATGTTTTAACAGATAGAGAAAAAGAAATACTACTTAGAAGATATGGTCTAGGTGGATATTTAGAACAAACTCAAAAAATGATTGCTAAAGAGTTGAAAATATCTAGAAGTTACGTTTCTCGAATAGAAAAAAGAGCTCTTACTAAAATATTAAGAGAATATATTAAAAATAATCAATATGAATTATAAAAGATAATATAAGTGTAAAGTGTTGAAATATAAAGAAAAATCACTTTACACTTTTAATTTTTAAAAGTATAATATCTTTAAGTGATGCGTATGAGTGGAAAAAAGAAAAAATTATTTATTATCATACCTATAGTTATTATTCTTTTAATATTTATAATATATTTTATTATAGATACGTTTTTTGTTGTTCATATTACTTTAAAAAAGGGAAGATTTTATACAATTAATTATAATACAGAATATAAGGAACCTGGATATAAGGCAACATTATCTGGAAAAGATATTTCTGATAAAATTGTAACTAGAGGAAAAGTTAATAGTAAAAAATTAGGTAATTATAAGATTACTTATACTTCAAAAAAAGGTTTGTTCCAAAAAGATGTAATTCGTAGTGTTTATGTAAGGGATACTTCTAAGCCAAAAATTACTTTAGATGGTGTTTTAGAAGATATTATTGTGTGTCCTGGTAGTGAGTATAAAAAAGATAATTATAAAGCAACAGATAATTATGATGGAGATATTACTAAGAAAGTAAAAGTCATTAGTAAAAAAGATATGGTGACATTTAAAGTTACTGATACATCAGGTAATTTAACTGAAATAACTAAAAATATTAAATATGAAGATTCTACTCCACCTAAACTAGAACTAAAGGGTGATAATAATATTACTATATATACTGGTTCTAATTATAATGAAGCTGGATATAGTGCAGTAGATAATTGTGATGGGGATATATCAGATAATGTAAAGGTTATAAATAATGTTAATACAGCAAGTCCTGGTAGTTATGAAATAGTATATGAAGTAGTTGATAAAGCAGGTAATAAGAGTGATGCTAAAAGAAGTGTTAAAGTAATTAATAAACCAGTAGGGGGAACAATCTATTTAACATTTGATGATGGTCCACAAGAAGGTACTACTAATGTTATTTTAAATATTTTAAAAGAAGAAGGAGTAAAAGCAACATTCTTTGTTACTAATAAAGGTCCTGACTATTTAATTAAAAGAGAATATGATGAAGGACATACAGTTGCTTTACATACTGCAACACATGATTATTCATATATTTATTCAAGTCCAGATAATTATTTTCAGGATTTAGAAACAGTTCATACAAGAGTTTTAAATATAACTGGATATGATTCTAAGTTTATTAGATTTCCTGGTGGAAGTTCTAATACAGTTAGTAGAAGATATTATAATGGAATTATGAGTTACTTAACTAAAGAAGTTCAAAATAGAGGCTATAAATACTACGATTGGAATATAAGTAGTGGAGATGCAGGTTCAACAACTGATCCAAATGGAGTATATGCTAATGTTGTTAATAATTTATCAAGAAGTAGAGCAAATATGGTTTTAATGCATGATATTAAGACTTATACAAGAGATGCAGTAAGAAATATTGTTAGATATGGAAAAGAAAACGGTTATACTTTTGCAGCAATAGATGAAGGTACTCCAATGGTAACTCAAAGAGTAAATAATTAGTATAATGCATAGAATTGTAGTATAATATTAAGAGGTGAAGAAAATGGCATATTTTAAACCAGATGTCTATCAAAAAAGTATCTTTGATATTGACTACGATAAATTATATAATAGAGGAATTCATTATCTAATCTTTGACTTAGATAATACACTAGCATTACTAGAAGAGAAAGAATGTCCTCCAAGAGTAAAAGAATTAATTGTCAAATTAAAAGATAAATTTACAATAATAATGATTTCTAATAATATTTCATCAAGGATAAAACCATATAAAGAAGAATTAAAAATAGATACAGTTTCACTAGCGATGAAACCACTTACTAAAGGATTAAGAAAAATAACGAAATTATATAAATGTGATAAAAAAGAAATGATAATGATAGGAGACCAAGTGGTTACAGATATACTATCTGGAAAACTATTTGGTATTGCTACATGTCTTGTTGAACCATTAAGTGATAAAGATTTAAAAATAACAGGTTTTAATAGAAAAGTAGAAGAAATAATACTTAATAATTATCAAAAAAAGAAAATATTCGAAAGAGGAAAATACTATGAATAATGAAGAAAAAAGATGTACTGGATGTGGAGTCCTCCTGCAAGAAGATAATATGCTTCAAGAAGGATATACTACAAGCTTAGAAAATGATATTTGTCAAAGATGTTTTCGTATGAAAAACTATGGAGAATATCAGGTGGTTGCTAAAAATAATGAAGAGTACTTAGATATCTTAAAAGGAGTAGGTAAAACTAAGGACTTAGTTTTATATGTTACTGATTTATTAAATTTAGAAGAAGATATTTTAAAGATTAGAGAATATATATCTAATAAAATAATTCTAATTTTGAATAAAAAGGATATATTACCTAAAAGTATAAAAGAAGAAAAACTTATTTCATATTTTAAAGAAAATAATACTTTTTTCGAAGAAATTATTGTTATTAGCGTTGAAAAAAATTATAATATAGATTATCTTCTAAAAGAAGTAAAAAAATTACAAACTTCTAAAAATGTGTATGTAGTTGGACATACTAATGCTGGTAAATCTACACTTATCAATAAACTTATTAAGAATTACTCAGAAAATACAACAAGAGAATTAACTATGTCACCACTTCCATCTACAACACTCGCAACAGTTCAAATAGAAATTAATGATCACTTAACATTAATAGATACTCCAGGACTTGTTGATACAGATTCTTTAATTAACTTTGTAGATCAAGATATGCTTAAGAAGATAAGTCCTAAAAAAGAAATAAAACCTAGAACTTATCAATTAAGAAAAGGACAAAGTATAGTTATAGAAGATTTTGTAAGAATAGATTACAAAGAAGGAGAAAAAAATAGTTTTACTTTATTTATATCTAATGATTTAAAAGTAAAAAGATTTATTAATCCTAAACATATAGATTTAAAAGATAAACCTAAAACTACATATGAAGTAAAATATGATACAGATTTAGTAATTAATGGATTAGGTTTTGTAAAAATAGTTAATAAAGGTGTAATAGATGTTTATATAGATAGGACTATTCATACATTTATTAGATCTTCACTTATATAAGAAAAATACTACTAAATAGTTTTTTTCTTTTGCGTTTTAAGGAGGTGTTTAAAAATGAATCAAGATTTAATTACTGAAATAAGAAATAAAGTAGATATAGTTGATATCATTAGTGAACGAATTCCTTTAGTAGCAAAGGGAAAAAACTTTTTTGGTGTTTGTCCATTTCATGAAGATACAAATCCATCTATGAGTGTTTCTAGAGAAAAACAAATATTTAGATGTTTTTCCTGTGGAGCAAGTGGAAATGTATTTACATTTTTAATGGATTATGATCATAAGAGTTTTAAAGAAGTTTTAAAAGATTTAGGAAGTAGAGTTGGAGTAAATACTTCTTCTATTTCAGTTAATAATGTTTCTACTAAATATGATAAATTATATGAAGCTTATAATATATCAGAAAAGTATTATCAAAATAATTTAAATTCTAAAGAAGGAAGACTTGCAAGAGAATATTTATATAAACGAAAATTAGATGAAGATGTAATAAAAGAATTTGGAGTAGGACTTTCTTTAGATAATAGAGATAACTTAGTTAAACTATTACAAAATAAAAAATATGATCTAGCAACTCTTAATCAAATAGGATTAGCTATAGATGATCATGATACATATATGAATCGTATTATGTTTCCTTTACATGATACTTATGGAAAAATAGTTGGTTTTTCTGGAAGAATATATAAAACAGAAGATAAAAGTAATGGTAAATACGTCAATACAAAAGAAACAATTATATTTAAAAAAGGATCATGTTTATATCATTATCATATTGCTAAAGATGTTTGTAGAACTACTAAAAGTGTTATTGTTATGGAAGGTTTTATGGATGTTATTAGAGCCTCTACTATTGGTATTAGAAATACAGTTGCTTTAATGGGAACAGCTTTAACAACAGAACAAATAAAACTATTAAAAAGACTTTCTAATAATATTATATTATGTTTAGATGGAGATAATCCTGGAAAAGAAGCAGCTTTAAAAAATGGAAAATTATTGCTTGATGAAGGTTTAGAAGTAAAAATTGCTCTTCTTCCTAATCCAGATGATCCAGATACTTATATAATAAATAATGGAAAAGAAAAATTTATTAGTTTAATATCTTCAGCAGTTAATTATAGTGATTACAAAATAGAAAAATTAAAAGAGAATGTTAATTTTAATAGTGAAGAAGATTTATCTAAATATATTAATAATGTTTTAGAAGAAACAGTTAAAATAGATGATGAAATTAGAGTAGAAATAATTCTTAAAAAACTTGCAAAAGATTACAATATAGGGTATAATACACTCGAAAAAAGGTTTAATGCCTTGAAAGCTGAAAAACCTTTGAAAGAAACAGTAAAAGTAGAAATAAAACATCCAAGAAATAAAAGAAAAGATAAGTATATTCAAGCAATGGAACAAATTATCTATTTTATGGTAAATAATAATGATTGGGTTATAGAAAGTGTAGCTAATGAAAATATAATTTATCCTACAAATAATGAAAGATTACTTACCAGTGAAATTATTTACTATTACAAAAAAAATAGAGGTTTTTCTCTTGCGGATTTTTATACTTATTTACAAGATAAACCTGATTTGTTAAATTTTCTTAATGAGATTATAAATTCTAATTATATTGAAAAAGTGGAAAAGAAAGATCTATTTACTTATTTTAAAGTATTAAAAGATTATAGTAAAACCAAACAAATAGAAAGATTAGAAGAAAAACTTAAGAAAGAAAATAATCCTGATATTCAAGCAGAGATTGCAGAACAAATTAGAAAGTTAAAGTTAGGAGAATAGATATGGTTGGAGAAATAAAAACACTAGAAGAAAGAAAAAAGAAATTAATAACATTAGGTAAAAAACAAGGATTTATTACTTATGAACAATTAGCAGAAGAATTAAAAGGACTAGAAGTAGATAGTGATTCATTAGATGATTTATATAATGCTTTAACTGAAGCAGATATTGAAATTGTTTCAGAAGATGGAGCAGATGATGCTAGCGGTGAAGAAATTACTGATACAATGCATGTTGAAGACTTAACAATGTCTAAAGATATTAAGATTAATGATCCTGTTAGAATGTATTTAAAAGAAATAGGTAGAATTAACTTACTTACATCAGATGAAGAATTTGAATATGCTAAAAGAGCAGAAGCAGGAGATGAAGAAGCAAAAAGATTACTTGCTGAATCTAACCTTCGTTTAGTTGTATCTATCGCAAAACGTTATGTTGGACGTGGAATGTTATTTTTGGATTTAATTCAAGAAGGAAATATTGGATT
>CACZTK010000054.1 GCA_902784095.1 uncultured Erysipelotrichaceae bacterium
AAAAATGGTGCCGAAACCAGGACTTGAACCCGGAACCTACTGATTACAAATCAGTTGCTCTACCAATTGAGCTATTTCGGCATTTAATATGGTGGGCGATATAGGACTCGAACCTATGACCCCCTGCTTGTAAGGCAGGTGCTCTAACCAACTGAGCTAATCGCCCATAAAACAACCAGTTGACAGTATTAAATATATCAATTTATCAAATATTTGTCAATACTGATTTTAATTTTTTTTACTTTTTTACTGTTTTTGATAATAATTCTGTTTGCTTGTCATCAATCCATTTTTCTAAACTTGCTTTCAATGTATCAAAACCATGCTCTGTCTCAACAATCTTTTTTCTCTTCTTATTCGATATTCTATAGTTAATATCCTTTATGCTTAGTTTTACATGACACTCATTGTCATCTACCTCTAATACTTTAACTTTTATTGTTTCACCTAAATTTACATAATCATTTATATTCTTGACAAATAAATCTGAAATTTCAGAAATATGAATTAGTCCACTATAATAATCATCTAAACTTACGAAAATTCCATACTTTTCTATACCAGTGACGCATCCTGTCACTATATTTCCTACTTTATACTTGTTTTTCATACTAGGGTCACATTCCTTCTATGCAATTATAACAAATTGAAATAGAAATGACAAGTTTTTTAAGTATTGTTTACAACCAAAGAATTTTATTGTATAATTTTTTTGGTGATTTTTATGAGTAGAGAAAATTCTGATATTGAACAAAGAATTATTGCAACAATTGATAAAATTAGACCATATTTAGTGAGTGATGGTGGAAATTTAGAGTTTGTCAAATATGAGAATAATATAGTATATGTAACTCTCACTGGTGCATGTGCTGACTGCAGTATGATGGATGTTACATTAAAAGATGGTATTGAACAACTCATAATTAATGAAATTCCTGAAGTAAAGAAAGTTATAAATCTATAAAATAATTATATCCAATAAACATTGGGTATTTTTTTTGTCATCACTATCAATTCGTATAAATACCTTATGTAATCTTCATATTCTTCTGTTCTATTCACTATACTCTCAATTTCTTGTTCCTTCACACTATTATTAATAATCCTATCATATTTATCAAAAAAGAATGTTAAAAAGAACATACGCCCATATATATACATTAGTGTATTGTCGTTAAATCTACCTACTTGTAAAACCTTTCTTGCCAACTCCCTATATTCTTTTCTCTTAACAATAAAAATGTATTTTAAATACTCACTTATATCTCTTGCTTCATTATCTATTATTATATTCTGCAAATTACTGATGTTATCAACTGAAATTCTAATATGTGAAATAGTTTTCTTGGTTATTTTACCATTGATTCTTCTAATATAAGATATTCCATTTTCAGCTAATCCAATATAATAGTTTACACTACTACATAGTAAAGGAAATTTATTTATTATATGACTCAACTGGTATTCTATGTTATCTATCTTTCTACTCCATAATTCAACCCAATTTGATTTATCTAGTATACTATTGAAGTTTATTACATACTTTGGTTCTAAAATGTATGTGAGTAAATTATCACTATAATTATTCTTCTTTGTAAGAATATACATCTTATCATATATTTTAGTTACTAATTTATTATCTTTGTTCTTGATTATCACATCAAGAAATGAATACTGTGATGTAAATCTTGCAATTTCGTACAATTCTTCTGGAGTTCTTTCTAATATAGAAAAAATATAAGTATAATTTTTATAATTAAAAATATATGAATTTTCTTTTTTTATTGATGTGATATTATTCAAATTGTAGAAATACTCTATAAAATCATTCAAAAATGCTTCACCTAGTAAATTATATGACAATTATAATAATATATATAAAAAAAAGATACTTTATAAAGTATCTTATGCAACTCTTGCCTTTCCTTCAGATGCTGTTTTCTCTCCACTATTTTGACCATAACTAGACTCGTTCATTATACTTTCTAATGCAGAAACGTAATCTCTTATGCTTACAACATTTGAATTTGTCTCTTGTGTTTTTTCCTCAATGATTCTAGTTTGTTCTTCTAATCCTTCATTTTCATTTATTAATGCACTATACTCGTCATTATATGCCATAATCATTGCTTCTTGTTCTCTTAAAGCTTCTTGTTCTTCTCTTTCTGCTTGTGCTGCTTCCATTTGTTTTTCCTCTAATTCTTGAGTCAATCTAGCTTTTCTAGCACGTTCATTTTGAAGTTTTTCGCGTACTTCATTAAGATCTAAAATTGTAGAAGAACTATCGTTAAGAACACTATCAACTTCACTATATAAATCAAGAGATGGTTGTTCATATGTTTTCTCATCTGTCTCTACTATTTCATTATCAAATTCATCATTTATTGAACCTTCAATATCGTGACTTGCAAAATAATCTTGTATTTCAGGAACTATACTTTCATTTACTTTTTCTGGTTCAGTAGAATATGTTTCTTCATTTTCTTCTACATTAGGTGTTATTTCTTCTTCACCAGCATAATATGGCTCATCATAAGTTTCTTCTTGTGAACTAACTAAGTTATCAAGTGTTGATTCTTCTTCTATAGGTTGTTCATAATCTTCACTAGGTTCATAATCATTAGAAACACTATTTGTATCTATTTCTTCAGGTTGATTAATATTGTAGAAGTCAAAACTATTATTAATAGATTCTTCTATCTCATTAGTATCAACATTATCAACATTAATTTGTGGAACTGCTTCAGAATATTTATTGTCAGTATTTTCTACCATATATTCAGCAAACTTAATTGCCTTTTTACTAGTAGGAATAACACGACTTACTTCATAATCTGATTGACTAACACCTATAAGTTCAACATTATTTTCTTTATTTTCAACTTCTTCATTAATAACTTCATTTATAGGTTTTTCAGTAACCTTTTGTCCTACTGCTTTTTCAAATTTACTAACCATATTATTTCTAGATTGTTCTGTTAACTTAATCTTTTCAGTTATACCTCTGTCTCGACTTGTAACACCTTCAAATTTTTCACTATGATCTCTATCAACTATTTCAAATTGTTGTTCCATAACTAATACCTCCGTAATTATTTTTCATCTTTAGATAATTCTCGTAATACATCCTTTATGCGACTCCATTCGCTTTCACTTTCAACTCCGCATAATTTAGGTTTTCCAGATTCACGCTCAACACGAGAAACATAAACTGTAATATTTCCGTTTTCATCTTTTTCATTTTTTGTATAAACTACATATTCTTTGTTTGTATCCTTAAACTCAAACGCAATTACTACCTCTACTTCTTCTATTTTGCCATCTTCAGAAACAATAGACATTTTCTTTTTATCTTCCACAGCTACGTCCTCCCTTTACTATCCATATACTACAATTCTATCACATTTACAAAATATTACAATACCTATTTTATTTTTTTTAATAAAAAATATCTTGCACCATATGCACAATAATTAGAAATGTAATCATCCAAAATATTTATATTATTCACGTTTGTAACCTTCTTATTGTTATCATCATAATAACCTTTTAATCTCATTTTATCATATGCATAATCTACAAAAATGTAGTCATAATCATAAAAATAGTCAGTAACTTTATCAATAAATTCATCATAATTAAAGCAATTACCATTATCCTTTATAAGTTCATATTTATCATTATTAATTTCTATACTTTTCATATTATCCCTCTATATAAGTATACCATAATTTTAAAAAATAGGAAGTGAAAACTGGTTTGAATTTCCAGTTATAGGGGTATTGTAATAATTTGGTATTGTTCCATGTATTATCTTCATTGCAATAGGTATACTAGTTTTAACAATAATATCTTCCGTACGAAGAGGCATTGATACTCTTTCTTTAACAACTATTTGAATTGTAGCTTCAAAATAAACATTATTTATACCATAGCTTTTTACATTAGTTTTTATGTTACTGGTAACTTGTCCTATAAAGTTTAATTTTATTGGAATAATTGGACCATTATTCGATAGTAATGCATTATTTAATATTGTCCCCTCTGGAATTTCACATACAACTCCCTTTTTTCTTTTTTTTAAATTAAACCCTTTAAATGTATTTGCTAAATCAAAATCATCAATATTACCATTTTCCAATTTTATTAAATTTTGCTGAACTTTTTTTGTTGCTTCTTCTAATAATTCATTAACCTTTTTTGTTTTAAATTCTATCATTTGAATTTCATTATTAGAATTTTGTATGTTGACAAAAATATCATCATCAAGGCTATTCAAAAACTCTTTATCCAAAGAATAGTTTATCATGTATATCCCAAATCTCTCGGCCTCTATTTTTGAATATGACTTAATTGTTTTATTCAATTTGAATCCTATTTTCTGTGAAATAACAATACTAATTAACATTGCTATTAGTATAATTATAATTAACATCTTTATTTTCCTATTCATTTCATAATATTATATGCTAAAAAAAGAGTATTATTATACTCTATTTAATGTCTACTAATATAACATCATCACCTATTTTCGTAATTTCTTTCCAATGTACAATCATATCATTTTCTCTGGAAAAAGAAAGCATTCTCTTTTGCGATTCTATAACTAATGATTCAATATTTCCATCAAGATTAATATTCACATCTATTATACTACCAATATTTCTACCATCTTTTACATTTACTATTGTTTTTGTTTGTAAATCAGATAATCTCATCTTATCACCTGTAACAAATATATGCATTTTTTCTTATCTTAATACTTTCTTCAATCTATTAATTGCAGATTTTTCAAGTCTAGAAACTTGTGCTTGACTTATATCAAGTTCTTTTGCTATCTCCATTTGTGTTTTTCCAATAACAAATCTTTCATCAAGTATTAATTGTTCTCTTTCACTCAGTCCATCGATAGCTTCATCAATAGCTAACTTTATTTCTATATCTCGGCTATTTGTTTTTTTATCTTCTATTTGATCGCATAGATAAATTGTATCTCCACCATCATTATAAATTGCTTCAAACATACTGACTGGTTCTTTCATAGAGTCCATAGCATTTATAATATCAAATGGTTCTACATTTAATTCTTTAGCAATATCCTCAACAGTTGGACTTTTTCCTGTTTCATTAAATACTTCTTCTTTATATTTCATAGTTTTATAAGCAATATCTTTCAGTGATCTACTAACTCTGATACTATTATTATCTCTTAAATATCTCTTTACTTCTCCCAAAATCATTGGAACGGCATATGTAGAAAACTTCACATCATGAGATAAATCAAAATTATCTATAGCTTTAAGCAATCCTACACATCCTATTTGAAATAAATCATCCATATTTTCACATCTTGAGATAAATCTTTTTAGAATACTCAATACCAATTTTAAATTACCTTCAACTAATTGATTTCTAGCTATTTCATCTCCTTCATGCATCTTCTTAAACAATTCTTTCATTTCTTCATTGGTTAAAACTTTAATATTTGCTGTGTTCACACCACTTATTTCTACTTTGTGGCGTGCCATAAAAAAATCTCCTTTCATAATAATTATGATTGGAGATTTTTATTTTATACATTTTTAGCAAGAATCTTTTCCGCTACATACAGTTGCTGTTTCAGTACTATGTATTTTTTTTATTCCTTTTCTTATTATTTTCTTTAATTCTTCTATTTGCTTAGAATTCAATTTTTTGTATGGATTTTTTTGAGAATCAACTGTTGATACGTGTATATCAACTATTTCTCCATTTTTAACAAAGACAATAGTTGGAAAATATAATCTTTTTATACTATCATCATTTAACCCTTCATATATACTAGCATTGTTTCCAAGAAGTTCTAGTATTTTATAATACTTATCAGTTCCTTCTTGTAATGTTTTAACATTACCATCTTCAGTTAGTTCTTTTATATCTCTTATCGATAAAGCATTAAAATAATGAATTGTTTCATCTTGTTCTTTAACAGTTTCAATAAATGGAACTATCATACTACGGCACCATGGACATTCTGGAAAACCAAAATAAATTATTCCTGTTCCTTCACTTAATAATTCTATTATTTCATTACTTGATGAATAGATAATTCCATTCTTTTCTAGAATGCTTACTAACGGATATTTTTTCTTACTACTAAGACTTGTTTTGCCATTGAAACTTTCATATTCTTTCTTAAACTTTTTTTCATCCGCAGTAATCTTATTATCAGAAACTATGATGGATGTTAATACTCCGATTATTACTATTAATACTATTATTGATACTATAATTATTCTTTTTTTCATATTTTTCACCACCTAAATATATTTTTTAAATCTATTTTTTATATCAATCTCAAAATTCATTTTTTTCTTTAGGATAGGGTTATATATTTCTAACCTGTTAGCTACTAAACATAAGTTTTTCTCATTATCTTTTATTCCATATTTTGAATCCCCAACTATTGGATTTCCAATACTAGCAAATTGCACTCTTATTTGATTTTTCCTTCCTGTTTCTATATTTATTTTTAATAAACTATACGTTTTATTTTCTTTTACAACTTCATAGTTAGTAATTGCTTCTTTCCCATCATTTTTGTTAGTTATATAAACCAAATTTGTCTTAGTTTCTAACAACCTATTTACTAACCTATTCTTTTTCTTAGCTAATGTTCCATGAACCAATGCATAATAACCTCTAATGCTTACTAAATTATTCCAGTCTTTTTGAAATAAATTTTTAGTCTTCTCATCTTTTGCAAATAATACAATCCCACTGGTTTCCTTATCTAACCTATGAACTATAAACACTTTATTATTTTTATTTTTTTCTTTTAAATAACTACTTACATAGTGATATAATGTTTTTTCTTTTTCTTTAGCTGTTGCAATAGTAAGCAATCCGCCTGGTTTATTTACAATGATTATATAATCATCTTCATATACTATATCAAATATCAAATTATTCTTACTTTTCGTAGATGTATCTATAATTATTTCCGTACCTATATTCAAATCATAATCATATTTTGTAGTTATATGGTTATCTACTAAAATGCAACCATGGACTAGATATGATTTAATCTTTTTTTTTGGCATATCTAAATACTTATATAGATATTCGAGTAATGGTAATCTTTCTTTTACACATAATTTCATAGCTATCACCACATATCAATTATACCATATTTTCAAAAGAAAAAAAGAATCAATTGATTCTTAATTTTCTATGAATTAATCTTTTGTCTCATAATGTCCTTATAATTTTCAACTCCAGGTTGATCAAAAGGATTTACTTCAAATAAGTATGCAGAACATACAGCAGCCATCATAAAAAACATTGTTACTTCACCAATTACTTTCTCAGTTGGTATACCAATATCAATAATCATATTAGGAACGTTACCTTGATAATGAGCCGTTATAACAGAATCACAAATAGTATTATTATATTCTTTTAGTTTCTCATTAGTTCCCATATCTGCTTTAATGACTGTTTCAAATACGATTTTATTACCATCCTGTAAGAATTGTCCAAGTGAATGCAAATCTCTTGAATTTATTGTTGATATAGGTAAAATTCCTTTTCCATCTTTTCCTTCACTCTCTGCAAAACCCTGTTTAATATATTCTGTATAATAGTATAATTTTGGTTCATAAACACTGAAGTTTTCTGTATATTTACCTTTTCTAAACATGACATTTCTAATAACTGAATAAGCATATGCTTGTTTAAAATATTCTTTACCCTCATAATATCCACTCAAAAATTTATCAATATCTATATTATTAACTGACATTGGTAATAAATGTGCAGGTGTAGAAATGCAAAATCTCCCTCCTACACCATCTGGGATTATGAATTTTTCAAAACCATATTTATCTGCTTCTTCTTTTAAATATCCATCATTATTATTTGTTGTAATATAAATCCTATTTTTAACTTTATCTAATGAATATTTATTCAACATATAATCTTTTATCAAATTATATGTAGTTTTTATTTCAAAAGTTGTTCCTGATTTGCTTATTACGTTTACTGATATTTGCTTATTCTCCAAATAATCTAATAATTCTTCCATCTCAATAGACGATAAACTATTTCCAATGTATATAACTTCAGTATCTTTCTTCTTGTATTTATTATTAAAAATCTCAGAAATAGCAAATCCACCCATAAATGATCCGCCTATTGCAATCACTAATAAAACATCAGAAGTTTCTTTTATTTTTGTAGCGGCAACTTTTACTTTTGATAGAACATCATCATCAACTTTTTTTGTAAACCAATCTGCCATATTATTGGTAATAAACTTTTGATAAATTTCTTCTTTTTTTTCTAATAATTCATTATACATATTCTTATCAATAAAACTATCCATATATGTAGTAAAATCAAACTTTAACATAAAATCAACCTCTTTTCATAGTAACTATGACATCATAACTGCCAGTCTTATTTAGTTTAATTGTATCACACTTTTTACCATTAATAGTTATTTCATCTTTTTTACCTACTTTTACTCTTATGTGATATTCTGCATTAATATACTTGTAATCTATTTCAAATTCTTTCCAATCTGTTGGAATACTTGGTTCTATTGTTAGTATATTTCCTCTTAACTTAAATCCTAAAATTTCTTCTATACCAACTCTATAATACCAAGCACTTGAACCAGTATACCAAGTCCATCCACCACGAGATGCAAAACTCTTATTTGAGTAAATATCTCCTGCTAAAACATAAGGTTCTACTTTATATGTATTAATGCTTTTCTCATCTAAACTTCTATTTACTGGATTTATCATGTGATAATACTTATATGCTAAATCAGAATATCCTGCTTTAATTAAAGCCATTATATACCAAGAAGTAGCATGAGTATATTGTCCTCCATTTTCTCTTATTCCTTCTGGATAACTCTTAATATAGCCTGGATTATTTAGGCTGTTTTTAAACGCTGGTGTTAATAGTTTTATAATTTTATTATCATTATCGACAAGTTTCTCTTCTACTTGATTAATTATATTAGAAACATTATTTTTATCCACTACTCCACTTAAAATGGCAAAAGCCTGAGAAATCAAATCTATTTTGCATTCTGTATTTTTTGCACTTCCTAATTTATCACCATTATCAAAGTATGCACGCAAGTAGTAATCTTTATCATAACCATCAGTATTTAAACTATTTTTTAAATTTTCATTAAAATCTTTATACTTTAAAATATCAATACTATCACTATATTTTTCCATAATTGGAATGAACTTATTAATTATATCATATAAGAAAAATCCTAACCAAACGCTTTCTCCCTTTCCTTTAATACCAACCATATTCATTCCATCATTCCAGTCACCACCACCCATTAGAGGCAATTGATGTGGTCCTAGTTGGCTCATCGAATAATTTATTGCTAGCATACAATGTTTAAATAAGGTATCACTACTCTTGCTATAAGTATAGTTTATTCCTCGCTCAGTTTCATGTTCTGTTAATTCTTCTCCATCAATATATGGAATAACTTCCTCTAAAATATCATAGTCATTAGTAACTTCAATGTAATGAATAGTTGCATATACTAACCATAAATAATCATCTTTATATCTACTTCTTAATCCAAATTTATTAGCTTCATGCCACCAATGAAGAACATCTCCTTGTATAAATTGATGTGAAGCATTATTTAGAATTTGATTTTTACTAAATTCACTATTTATTAAACATATATTCATTGCATCTTGCAATTGATCTCGATAACCAAATGCACCACTAACTTGATAAAACCCTGCCTTTGCCATTATACGAGCTGATATAGTTTGATATAAATACCATCCGTTTAACATATAATTGAAACTTGCATCTGGAGTTTTAACGCTAATATTTCCTAATAAATACTTCCAATTATTCTTTACATTTTTAAACTCTTTGATACAATTAGCAACATCTCCGTATTTATAAACTAGCATTAAATTTTTATCCATACTTCTATTACAACCAAGAGTAAATGAAATAGTTTTTGTTTCACCCTTAGCTAATTCTATATCAGTAGCAATTTCTTTAACTAAAATTTTATCATCAACTGTATGTGTTATCTTTTCTGATGATGACATAAATACATTGACATCACTAAAATTGATACTATAGACATTTCTTAATTTTAAGTAATTATCATCGTCCATAAACTCACTCAAAATGTGTCTTGCGGTTTTTTCTTCAAAATTACCAAGTGTTGGATTTATATAAAATGATAAATCTAATTTTTGTTTTTTATTCATCTTGTTAGTGATATCAACTATATAAATTTTTATATTCTCATCTACTGCGACAAATTCAGTAACACTAGTTGCTACTTTTTCCGTTTCACTTCTCAATATTGAATATCCAAAACCATGTGTACACACTTGAGGATTAAACAATTCTCCATTTATTTTGATTCCTTCTGATTGATCATTTATAACCATATCATTAGTCCAAGAACTTATTTTAAATTCACCGCTATTATAACAATATGTATATCCACAACCATTATTAGTAATTATAGTACCAAAGTTTTTATTAGCAATAACATTGCTCCATGGTGTTGGTGTATTGTTGTTGTAAATGGTGTATTCTGTTCCATCACTAGAGAACCCTCCATATGTGTTATCATATTTTAGTTTTAATTTTGGAGTTATTTTAATACTTTTTTCAACTTTTATATCGTTATATGTATTTATTTTATTTTCTCTTTCTAACTTTTCTATTTCGTCTTCCAATGACTCTCCATGCTCAACATCAAAATAAAGTCTCGGTACAGTTTTTAATAGTGACATTTCTTCATTATTTATATCTTTTGCATCAATAACATATATACTACCTGGTGTATGATAAAAACTATTTAAAGTATACATATGATACAATTCATCATCAATTTCTTTCTTTATAATTTCAGCTGATTGTTCTGTCTCACTATTTAGAATAATAATATCCACAAAGATTGATTTGTTTTTGAAATATTCAAATGCTTTTAGTATTTCCATAACGAAAGAAATATTGCTTATATCTTTAATGTTAACAAGAATTATAGGTCTATCGCCACTTACTCCATATTTCCATAATGCATTTTGAGCAAGAGCATTTTTACTTAGCAACTCTTTTCTTTTTTCACTAACAGAAATTCTAGTTGTTTGGTATAAATAATTTAACATAGTATTAAATCTTCTCATGTCATTACCATCAATATTTAACACTTTTGTATTTATTATGTTTGCAATAATTGCTAAATCAAAAGCTTTTTCTAGTTGTTTAGGACTATTATAAGATTGAATTATATCTTTTAATTGTTCCACACTTCTACCAAAACCACATACGAAGTAAATAGTTGTTTTAGAATTAGCCGGAACATTAACACTATTTCTAATAGACATTACAGGTTCTATGTTACTGCCTACATGATTTGTTAATTTTTTATTTAAACATATTGGATTACTATATGTATTACCTCTTCCAACAAATGAGAATCTATCTGTTTCATAACTATATTCATCAAGTGGATTTTCCATTATAAAACGATTTAACATATAACTAGATGCTCCACCAGTTCTACTAACTCGCTTTGTAATTAAAGTATTTGTCTCATTTTCATATACTGAATCTAAAAACATACTATTAAATACTCGATGTGCAATATCACTTGGATTTTCTGATAAAATTGGTTCCGTATAAGAAGTTATTTCTAATTGTTTATCCTTTTCACTATCGTTTATAAATGTAATTTTTCTTATCTCAGCATTATGATCTTTAGTTACTATAATTTCAGTTGTTGTAGTAATCAATCCATCTTTTCTAATATATTTTATTTTATCTGATGCAAAAACAACTTCATAACTATCTGGATTTTCATTTACTGGAGCATATGTGTTTGACCAAATTTTCTTTGTTTCTTTATCCTTTATATAGAAAAATACTCCATAATCTTGTTTTGTTATCTTGCGATAACGATTTAATTGTAATGTTCTATATCTAGAAAAACTTGCTCCTCTATCATTCATAAGTAGACAATACTTTTTATTTGATAAAACACTAACTTCTGGCATTGTAGAAATATATTTAAATGAACGAATATCATTCTCTATTTTTTCTTTTTCATATGTTTGCTTTTTATATTTAGACATTTTCATATCAATAGCAGCTTTTATTTGAACTTTCTCTTTTAATAAAATCTCAAATGTTTTTATTTTTACATTCTGATGAAAATAATTCTTTATTACATCTTTTTTTAGATAATTAGTAAGTCCAATTAGACTCATTCCTTGATGATGAGCAAAGAATGCTTTAACTACCCCATGATTAGATAAATCATATGATTCATAAAAACCATATTTTGATAACATATTTATTTTTTCCATTTTAATGATATTTTCATAAATATCTTTTGGATATAATCTTAAAGCCATTAGTGTTGAATATGGTGAGATAACTATCCTATCATTCTTTTCTTCTTTTGCTTTAAGATATGGTACTGAAAAACTATGATATTTATAATTAAGAGAATTATCTAATTCATTATATGCAGATTCACTAATACCAAAAGGCATATGTTTATCAATACTCTCCATATACTCTTTTTGGCATATAAAAGCAAATCTATATGACTCATCTAACAAAGTATTTTTATAATTTTTCATAAACAAATAAGGCATATAATATTCAAATGAAGTACCAGACCAAGAAATAAGACCTTTGTGATTTTTATAAACGGTCAATGATTTATCTAGACAAAACCAATGTTTAGTAGGAATATCTCCTTTTGCTATTGCTACAAAACTAGTTAGTCTTGATTCAGATGCAAACTTATTATAATTATATACTGACAAACTATTTTCACTAACATCATACCCAATACTCAAAACATTTTTCTTTGTATATAACTTTTTAAAGTTAGCATTCTTAATTAACTTTTCACATGTTTTAGCAAGATCATATTGTTCATGATTATTCAAAAATTCTAAAGCAACAATTAAAGCTGCAACTAAATTACCAGAATCAACTGTAGATATAAATTTTGGTTTTAATACTTCTTTAGTTTTTATGTTATACCAATTATATAAATGACCATTCCATTTTTCTAGTGAATCAACACTTTTAATAATATTTTCTAAATAACTTAAACAAATATTTATAGAAATAAATTCTAATTCATATGCTGAAATTACACTAGTAATAGAGTATCCTATATTTGTTGGTGAAGTTCTATAATCTATTTTTTCTTCTCTATTTTCTTGATAATTGTCTGGTATTAAGTAGTTATACTCTTCACATAAATATTCTTCAAAATATTTCCATGTTTTATTTGCAATATCAGTTATTTTTTCATTTTCTTTATCAGATAACCGTCTATTTATTTTGATTGTTTTACTTGCATAATAAGTAACAATTGGAGCTGATGAAAAAATAAGTCCAATAACAATTAAATAAATATTTAAGTTATATATGCCATATACAATCATACAAAAACTAATAATAAGCGTAAATATAAAATTGCGACAATATGTAGTAATATTAAATATTGCATTTTTTTCTACTTCTTCTGCAGTTGTCCAATTAAGTAAATTTTTATGAGAAATTAGCATTCTATAAATAGATCTAGTAAATGCATCAATATATAACTTTGTATAATATGGTATTGTTGCAAAAACTATATATGCTCTAATAAGAATTGCTTTACCGCCAAAGACTATATCTTTATAATATATAGTCTTATTGTTATTTTTCTTTAAATTAAGTTTACTTTTTAAAAACTGAATAATTGAAAATGATACTATCAAAAATGCATAAACTAACCATAACCATTGATATTTTGAAATAGTTATCCCAAGTAAAATTATTAATAGTAATGATGGATACATAAACATTCTTGCGATATTATCAAATATTTTCCATTTCCCTAAAATGTTAATAGGATTTTTTTCACGTTCATTATTATAATTTTTCACTTTTGAAGCTAAATAACCAATGATTTGAACATCTCCTCTAGCCCAACGATGTTGACGAGAAGTATCAACTAAGAATTGAGATGGAAAGCCATCTATAAATTCTACATCTGAGACATATCCACATCTAAGGTAATTTCCCTCTAATAAATCATGACTTAGAATTAAATTATCTGGAAATCTTTTATATAGAATTTTATCAAATACTTGTAAATCATAAATACCTTTTCCAACAAAACTTCCTTCATTAAACAAGTCTTGATATATATTAGGAGCTACTGAACTATAAGTATCAAATCCACCAATACCTGCAAAAACTTGCGAATATATAGATTTATTGGTAGATGCAATATCTGTATTAACTCTTGGTTGCATTAAAGCATATCCTTTTATTACCTTAGTTTCTTCTTTATTTAGTACAGGCTTATTAAGTGGATGAGCCATACAGCCAATTAAATTAAGTAGTGAGTTTAACACTGGTTCTGTATCAGTATCCAATGTTACTACATACTTTATATCAACATCAAAATTCTCTAATGTATTAGTATTAAAATACATTTTTTGATCTTTTTTAGTCATCTTATGTAATAGAAGTCTATTAAATTGTAGAAGTGCTCCACGCTTTCTTTCATATCCAAGAAAACATCCTTCTTTTTGATTCCATATTCTTTTTCTATAAACAAAATGGAATATTTCTTTGTGATACTTTTTATTTAATTTTTCTGAATAAGAAACTCCAAAATCAGAAATTTCAAAATCATGATCTGCAATTTCTTCATCACTAGATGTAACATCACCAAGTAATGTAAAGTATAAGTTTGTACTCTTGTTCATTAAATAAAAAGTTTCTAATTTATCAAAAACATCTTTTACTTTTGTAGTTGATGATAAGATAGTAGGAATAACTACCATAGTAGTAGCATCATCAGATACCTTGGAAGTAAAATCCATTTTAGGTAATGCCTTTGGCTTTACAAATGCTTGAATTAGTTGATTTAATAATTGAATAACTAATTGTGTTGTTGGAATTAAAAGAACTATAAAACTGATTACTCTATAATCTATAAAATATTTTGATAACATATAACTTAATGTAAATGATATCAATAAAATACATAATATATAAGTTATAACTATTAAACTTTTATTTTGGTTTTTGAATAATAAATACCCAATATGTTTTGTAGAAGAATCCTTCAATAATTCGACATATTTATACTCTTCTATGTTCTTTTTCTTTGACATTTTGATTATTTTTTCGCGATATAATCTTTTTGTCTCAGGTGTCATTTTTTCATATATATCATCACAAATCAATAATTTTTCTGTTTCATTTACATGAGCATATATTTCTTCTAAATCATAAGTCATAAATTCCTTGATATTACCATATATATTTGCAATTAACATTGTATCATTTGTTTTTTCTTGGTATATATCATTTAAGACATCTTTTAATCCTATATTTTGTCTTTCTAGAAATTCATTTAGTTTTCTAAAAAACACTTTTGATTTCACACCTAAATCATTCAAGTTATTATTTAATTCAAAAATATAATAATACTTTTTTCTTGAATCCATTTTTTTAGAAATTGCTTCATTCAAATCTAATTTTTCTGTTTCTAAATAATTATTTATAGTGTTTTTTGAAATACTTTTAATACTATTAAACTCTGTGTATTTTAAACATAAATCAGCAAGTTTTTCATGGTAAATAATAATTAATAGTGTCTTTGTTAATTCTAATTCTCTATATGAAAAATAAATATCATTTTTTCTTTGATAAGAATTAAGTTCTTTTAATAATAATTTATAGTTTATATTATAATCATTATTATCTACTATTTGGATAAGAGCATTGTATAAATTCTTGATACTAGAATTTCTTTTTAATTGCTTTTTACAATTGATAATATCATTTTTACATTCTACAGTTAAATAATAATTATCGATAATCCATTCGTTAATAATATCAACATTTTCATGTTTTTTTATTTTATCAATTAAAACTCTATAGTAATTAGAAATAGTTTTATAATTATTCATAAATTTATCTAATAAGTATCTCATTATAAACACTCCCATCGTCTCTAATAGTTATTATACCATGAAAGAATATTTTGATAAAGAAAAAAGGACACAAAAAAACCTTTGAATTTCAAAGGTTATTTTTACATATGGCGGAGTAGGAGAGATTTGAACTCTCGCGCCAGTTGCCCGACCTACACCCTTAGCAGGGGCGCCTCTTCAGCCTCTTGAGTA
>CACZTK010000055.1 GCA_902784095.1 uncultured Erysipelotrichaceae bacterium
CGAATTAAAACAACACTATGTTCTTGTAAGTTATGTCCAATACCAGGTATATAAGTATCTACTTCTTTACCATTTGATAAACGAACACGAGCGTATTTACGTAATGCTGAGTTTGGCTTCTTAGGTGTTTTAGTACCAACACGAGTACATACTCCACGTTTTTGAGGTGATGGATTATCTGTTGTTTTCTTTCTGATTGTATTTAATCCAACTCCAAGTACTGGTGCCTTACTCTTTCTTACTTTTTTACCACGCTTATTATGAACTAATTGGTTAATTGTAGGCATAAAATCAATCTCCTTTCTTTACACATATCCAGGTGTATCATATTACCCTCTAAATAAAACTTTGCCCCAAAGCAAAGCTTTTTTATCAGCGTATTTAATATACCACTTTATTATTATAAAGTCAATATAATTTATTTATTTTTAGAATAAATCACTATGTGAGCCAGTTTCTATTAAATATAAAATGAGTGTAGTCTTATTTTTTCTATATACTAACAACCAATCTGGTTCTATATGACATTCTCTACAATCTTTAAATCTAATATCATCATTTAGAGCATGATCATTATATTTTTTATCCAATGGTATGTCACTAGCAAGTAAATTAACTATTTTTGTTAATTTATTAATGTCATTACCCCTCTTTTTTATCTTCTTTAATTCTTTCTTAAATGCTGTAGTTAATATTATGTCATACTTCATTATTCTATATCTTTTATTGCCTCCTCAAAACTCTTATATTTTTTTGTTTTTATAATACCACTTTCAATATCTTCAACTTCTTTAATAGCTTTTAACAATCTAGCATTAGGAATATCTGTTGAGGGTATAAATGGTATACTTTGCTCTCTTACACATTGTGTAAGAAACATATTTAAAGCAACACTAGTATTCATTCCTAAATCTTTAAACAATTCATCTGCTTTCTTTTTAAGATTCTTATCTACCCTAAAACTCATATTTATAGCATTAGATATATTAGTCATATAAATCATCTCCAATTTCTAGTATATTATCATATATATAATATTATGTCAATATATTATATATACAATTTATATATAAACCTCCTTTCATATAAAAAGAAGATATATTAAATATCTCCTCTATATATATTATTATCTTTTAATTATATTTTTCTTTATCTTCTTTAATATATTTTTCTTCTTATCTACAATTTTATCTATTTCATCATCAATAGTTTCCATACTAACTGTTGAATATAATTTATCATCATATACTATCTTTTTACCAGTTTTTTTCTCAATTAAATTTCTTTGTTCTTCTATATCAAGATTATCAAATTCCTTATATGACATTCCAACTACCTCTTCTACATGTCGTTTTGCAATTTCAGCTCCTGTTGGTTTATATTCTATTGCGTCTATTAAACTATTTCTATCCAAAGAAGTCAACTTACCTTTATACCATGTAACACTAGAAATTAATTTTGATATTTTTTCTTTTACTTCATCATTATCATATTCTGATTTACCTAATATTGTATTTTCTTTTTCAACAATTCCTGATATTTCCTTGTATCCAAATCCATCACTACTTAATAGTCCTAAATAAATATTTCTAATATCCCCTATATTTCCATCATTAATATTTCCATTATATAAATCATATATTCTAGATAACATATCAGCACCTTTTACAATGTCATATAAGTGAGAAATATTTTTTCCATTTGAATAAGTATAATTAGAATATAGCGACTTATTATTTTCCAACTCATCATATGGAATATAATATTTCATATGAGTTTCAAATGATGTTTTAAAACTAGACATCGTTTCTAAAGTTGTTTCATCCACATATGAAAGATGTTCACCAAATAATCTTCTTACTTCTGTATTATCATAATTATTACTATCTGTTAGTTTATCCTTTTCTATTAAGTATTCTTTTTGTGTTAATGTAATTGGATACTTATCTTTTAAAGAATAATCTGTATAACCATATTCAATATTTATTTTCTTTAAAATAATTCCTTTTTCTCTTTTCTCACAATATGTTTTTTCTATATAACAATTACTTTTAATTACTGACATCTCATATATATTTTTATTTTCTTTTACTAAATAAATATTATCTGTTCCTATAATTATTTCAATAGTTGAATTATCATTAGGATTGATTAACCTAGCTACTGTATTTTCTCTTTCATAGCATGATAATTCATAGCCTTCTATTTGTTCATCAATTATTCTTCTTACGTCTTTATTCTTCATTAATTTAGACTTTTTCTTCAATTTAACTATTACACTGTTGTCCATATAAACCTCCATTTATATTTTTAGTCGTTATAACATATTGTATGCTCTTGGGGTAGTAAAAGTCAATAAATAATCACTTCATTATCAGATCAAATAAAAAAGGAATTATCACTAATTCCTAAAAGTAATATTATTTATATTGGTAAAATATATTAATAATCAATTATTTTACTGTTATATAAATAATATTAGTATGTGCCTACACTCGATTACTCGTTCGGCACTATTCGCCGCTTTCGCTCCTCAATATCTTTGCGAAGCAAAGATTGATTCTAGATTTC
>CACZTK010000056.1 GCA_902784095.1 uncultured Erysipelotrichaceae bacterium
ACAATATATGTTAACGAAAATGGTGATATAAAAAGAGTTGAGGAGTTATCTCCAAGATTAATAAAAAAGTTGTAGATATCTACGACAATCGCACCATTAGCAAATCTGTTCGAACTTAATATATATAGAGAGCTTGCAAAAAGATCTTTTTAATTATTTTTAAATATGATATAATATGTAACTAGGCAGGAGTGATAGTATGAAAATAACTACAAATGAGGCAGTATATGTTCAAAAAAATGATTTAGGATATTTATTCTCATCAAATATTTCAATTCCTTCATCAATATATTTAAGACCAGAAATGACGGAAACAATGGTAATAGATGATAGTAATAGATATGAATTTATTAAATTTGAAGATCAATCTGAAATTGAATTTTTTAATGGGATTAAATGGATGGTAGAATATAATGATGTAAAAGATCTATCAGTAGGAGATATACTTGGACTAGAAGAAGATACAGTTGAGGAACAAAATAGGATTGCTAGAAAGTATAATGCTATGTCAGTTGCTGATAGAAAAAAGAATTATCATATGGTAGAAGAAAGCAATTTATTAAATTTTAAATTATATTCATTAGACGATATTGTATCATTTAAGTTAGGAAAAAAGTCTATGGAGTTACCTGAAGGTATAGATTATCCTAGAGATTATAAAACTAGAATGAAAATAAAAAGTATATTTAGAAAGAATATAAAAAGGTAAATTAGATTACTTCTAATTTACCTTTATTTGTTTGTAAAACTTCATTTTTAGTGAAAAATTTACAATTACCATGATCCTGATATACAGCACCAATTAAATATTTAGGTTTTATAGAATATTGAGTATATGCTCCATTATTTTTTGTATTATAAATTTCAGTTGCATATTTATCATTAAAATTTAATTCTCTATCCAAGTATTCTACAGGGAATGCTGTTAAAATACCGATGTTAGAACTTTTATAACTTGCTTTGAAATACATAACCGCATCCATTATATTATTTATTGGTGAAATAGTTTTTGATGGTTCTGGAACACTTGTATTAATAACACCAGAAGATAAATCACCATTATTTATAAGTCCATTTTCAAAAATATCATTAGCAAGCTCACTATGAAGATTTCCTTCAGCATCAATTGATGAAAACGAGGGAGTTCTATGGATTCCTATACGATAATCAGGATTTTTAATTAGTGATTCCAACATATGTCCTACTTCTAATTCAATACTTCCATAGTCATCCCATTCTTTACATATATCATAAAAAAATTCTAAATTTTTATCATCTAATTCATTATTATTAACAATATCTTTAAAAAAATCAGAACTTAACAGGTAATACTTATTTTCAATGACAGATTTTTTCTCATATTCTTCTATTGTTTTCTTATACTGTTTTCTTTTTGATTTAAACATATTACTACTCCTTGTACTTATATAATAATATTAACAAAAATAAAAAAAAAATAAAATACTTTTTTGTATAAAATACCATTTATTGAGAACAATAAAAGTAAAAGAAAGGAGCAATATATGGAAACAATAGAGAAAATTGCATTAGTATTTACAATTATAGGAGCACTTAATTGGGGATTAATTGGTTTATTTGATTTTAATTTAGTAACTACATTATTCCAAGAAGGTAGTTTTCTTACAAGACTTGTCTATATAATTGTAGGTATTTGTGGATTAATTAATACAGTAATTTTATTTAAGCATTTAGATTTTGATTAGGAATTTGTATTAACAAATTTCTTTTTTTTTGCTATAATTTTGATATGCCGACTTAGCTCAGTTGGTAGAGCAACTCATTCGTAATGAGTAGGTCGAAGGTTCAAGTCCTTTAGTCGGCACCAGTATTGAATTATTCGAACTTATAAAAAGTTCGTTTTTATTTGATCAAAAGTTATCTAATAATTCAAATTAACTCTAGCCAAATCTATCTAAAAATGTTATTATATTGATATAAGAATAGAGGGTGAATTATGGATTTTATAATTGGATTCTTTAGGGACGTCTTAGATGGACCTTTATATATAATAGTTACAATTATTTGTATTATTTTAATCTGTTCTTGTATAGGATATTTAGCAGAACAATCTATAAACAAAAAAAAGAAAAAACAAGAATATGATAATACTCATGCAACGGTTGGAGATGGGCAAGTACAAAATCAAGCGCCAACTACTGGACTAGAAGGGGTAGAACCAGTAGAAGTGGGAACAACTCCGATGCCACAACCAGTACAAGTAGAACCAACACCACAACAAGTTCAGATGGGTGGAATAAGTCAACAAGTACCAGCACAACAAGCAGCACCTATAAACATGCCAACAGTTGATATACCACCACAACAAGCAATGCCACAACCAAGTGGGACAGCACCAGTTATGGATGGAGTAATGCCACCAACTATGGGAGCTGCACCAACAAGTCCTATGGTAGCAACACCACCACCAAATCCTAATCAAGTAAATATGCCATGAAAACTTTACATATTAGGAAAAATTATATATACTATTAATTACGTATAAAGGAGTAGATGATAATGACTATAACAGTTACTGATATAATAAGTATAGTAAGAAAAATAGCTGATATTCTACTAGTATGGGTTATTTTTTACTATATACTAAAGAATATAAAAAACAATGTTAAACTTACAATGTTATTTAAAGGAGTAGCAATTATCCTAATATTAAAACTTATTAGTGATAAATTAGGATTAACTACTATTGAGGTTTTACTTGAATATATAATTCAATGGGGACCTGTAGCATTAATTATAATTTTCCAACCAGAAATTAGAACTATCCTAGAACAGTTAGGAAGAAGTCAATTACTAGGAAGACATAAAGTTCTAACAGTTGATGAAAGAGAACACTTAGTTTATGAAATAGTTCAAGCTATGGAATATTTAAGAAAAGAAAGAATTGGAGCTTTAATAGTAATTGAGAGAGATATAAGTTTAGGAAATTATATTGATAAGGCTAAAAAAGTATATGCAGATTTAACTAGTGATCTTTTAATAGCAATATTCTATGAAGGAAACCCATTACATGATGGTGGAGTAATTATTCAAGGTGATCGTATTACTTGTGCAGGAGCAGTATTCCCAACAAGTAATAGCACAAAGATAAATAGAAGACTAGGTACTAGACATAGAGCGGCTTTAGGTATCAGTGAGGAAACAGATTCTATTTCATTAATAGTATCTGAAGAAACAGGAAGAATGAGTGTTGCTGTAAAAGGAGAATTATACTATAACTTATCATTAGATGATATTCGTATTATGTTAATTGATGAGTTAAGACCTAAACAAGATATGAATTTAGATGAAGAAGAAATAGATGAGGAAGAGATATATGAAGAAAATATTTAATGGAATAATGAGAATGTTTCATCATATTGGATCATTCTTTGATAAATGGTTAATTACTCCTATTACAAAATTTATATTAAGAATCACTGATTTATTTAAAGATAATAGTAAAAGTTTTGAAAGATTTTTAAGTAAAAAATCAACATTAATAGTAATTAGTTTAATACTTGCATTCTTAGTATTTGTACTTATTGATCAAGAATCTAGTGTTATGACTGATCAATATGCTGAAATACTATATAAACAACCAGTTACTGCAGTATATAATGAAGAATTATATGTAGTAGAGGGTCTACCTAAGACTGTAGATATCACATTAGTTGGTGAAAAAAGACATATCTTCTTAGCAAAACAATCACCATCTAAAGGAGTATCTGTAGATTTAACAGGTCTAGGAAAAGGTAATCATAAAGTTACATTAAAATACACACAAAAATTAAAATCACTTGATTATAAACTAGATCCGGCTACTGTAACAGTTACATTATATCCAAAAGTATCTGAAACAAAGAGTCTAACATATGATGTCTTACATCAGGATAATTTAGATAGTAAGTTATCTATAAGTAATATTACATTAGATAGAGATAATGTAACAGTAAAAGGAGCAGCTTATAAACTTAAGAAAGTTGCTACTGTAAAAGCCTTAGTAGATGTTGATGATATTGCATCACCAAAAGCAGGTGATATTACATTAAAAGATGTTGACTTAGTTGCTTATGATACAAATGGAGAAGTTGTTGATGTTGAAATAGTACCAAAATCAATAACTGCTAAAGTAACTATTGCATCACCAAGCAAAGAAATTCCTATTAAGATTGTTCCAAAAGGAAAAATTGCAACAGGAAAATCAATTAAAGAAACTGCTTTAAGTATTAGTAAAGTAATGGTATATGGAGATCAAGAAACAATTGATGACATTGAATATTTACCAGTAGAAATAGATGTAGATGGATTACAAACAAATAAAACATATAAAGTAACATTAAAGAAACCATCTGGTATAACAGAAATAAGTGCTAAAACATTAACTATAAATGTAGTTGTTGATTCATCAACTACTAAAGAAATACCTGATGTTTCAATCGCAACAGAAAATCTTGATAAAAAGTATAAAGTTCAAGCTTTATCTGAAGCAGATAGTAAAGTAACAGTTGTAGTTAGTGGTAGTGCAGATGTAGTTAATAAACTTGATGCATCACAAATCACAGCATATATAGATTTAAAAGGATATGGTGTTGGTGAGCATGAAGTAGATGTTAAAGTTAGAGGAGAAGACTTAAAACTTAACTATAAATCTAAGACAAGTAAAGTAAAAATCAAGATAAGTGAAAAGTAGACTAATGTCTACTTTTTTTTCGACAAAACTTGTCTTTTTTTGCACTTTAAAAAAATCATATCTAGGTATATAATATAATTGCGTGCAGTATAAGGAAGGAGAGAATATGGAAAAAACTAGAGTATTAGTAGTTGATGATAATAAACAGTTAGTCAACATGATAAAGGAGTATTTCAGTAAACACGCAAGTATAGAAGTAGTATTAGAAGCACATGATGGAGTAGAAGGATTGAATATAATTGAAAAACAATCCGATAAGTTTGATGTAATAGTATTAGATTTAATTATGCCAAATAAAGATGGTATTTCAGTACTAGAATATATGAAAAAGAAAAATATTGATAGGAAAGTAATAGTTTTAACATCATATAATACACCTGATGTCATTAGAAGAGTGTCTGAATTGGGAGTGAACTATTATATTTTAAAACCATTTGAACTAATGGATCTAGAAAAGAGAATATTAGAATTATCTGATGATAGTGGTTATAGTACTAAGAATATTGATTTATGTAAGAATAATTTAGAAAAATCAACAACAAAGATATTACACGAACTTGGAATGCCATCACATATTAAAGGATATCAATATATAAGAGATGGAATAATGATGTTATACGAAAAACCTGAAGTAATTGGAGGCATAACAAAGGAATTGTATCCAGAAGTTGCAGCAAAATACAATACAACAGTTTCAAGAGTAGAGCGAGCAATTCGCCATGCAATTGAA
Organism: uncultured Erysipelotrichaceae bacterium; assembly: GCA_902784095.1. Classification (GTDB taxonomy): domain Bacteria; phylum Bacillota_I; class Bacilli_A; order RF39; family UBA660; genus UMGS995. Next base: position 5,442 of record CACZTK010000056.1, read on the forward strand.
GTTAGTTGGAATAGAGGTAATTGGCAACTGATGGAAGAAATATTTGGATATAGTGTGGACATTGATAAAGCTAAACCAACTAATTCAGAGTTCATAGTAACAGTAGCTGATAAATTAAGATTAGAATTTAATCAAACATCAAATAGCTTTTAAGACGAGCAGTAGTAGTCTTTTTTATTTTGCTATTATTTAGTAATAATATTGACTAAAATTCAAAAAAAATATATACTTAGTTTATAAAATATGTAAGGAGATGACATTTTATGGAACGAAAAATAGTTGACTTTTTAAATAAGTGGAAAAGCGACATAATTAGAAAGCCATTAGTATTATCTGGATCAAAACAAATAGGAAAAACTTATACTGTTTTGAATTTTGGAAAAGAAGAATATAAAAATGTTGTTTACTTTAATACCGATAATAATAAAAGACTAATAGAAATATTTAAACATGATAAGTCTGTAGACAAATTAATAGTAGATTTAACCTTGCTAGCGGGAAAAACTATATTACCTAATGATACACTAGTAGTATTAGATAATGTTAATGATGTTGAAATAATAAAAGGAGTAAAACTATTTGGAGATGGTAATCCATATCATATCATTGTAATTACATCACGTCGTGAGAATTTAAATGAATTTAAAGGAATCGAATTACAATTTAAGGCTATGTATGAAATGGATTTTGAAGAGTATTTATGGGCACGTGGAGAAAAGCAACTTGCTAACATGATAAGAGAGTGTTATGAAAAGAGAAAAACATGTCCTTTTCATCAAGTGGCATTAGACTTATTTTATGATTATTTAGAAGTAGGTGGGCTTCCTGAAGTAGTTTATAATCATATTAATGGTGAAGATAAAGATAAAATAAAGGCCATAAAACAAAAAGTTTTAGATTGCTATATAAAAGAAATAGCTTTATCTAAAAACTTAATTGATATTCCTAGAGGAATAGAAGTTCTATCAAGTCTTCCTGAACAATTAAGAAAAGAAAATAAAAAATTCCAATATGGACTAATTGGACATGGTCATCGTTCAAAAGAATATGAATCAAGTATCAATTATTTAGTTAATAATCAAATAGTTGCTAGAAGCTATAAGATAAGAAATATAAAATCACCATTAAGTAGTTGTCGTGAAGAAGAAAGTTTTAAACTATACTACTTAGATGATGGATTATTATATTCTACATTAAATATTAATGAAAAAGAATTTACATCAGATGAAAGTATTAGAGAAACTCTATATGAAAATCATATTGCTAAAACACTAGTAGAATCAGGTTATTCTTTGTACTATTATCAATCACAAGGAAAAGCAGAAGTAAATTTTGTTGTTCAAAATCGTATGGGACAAATTATTCCTATAGAGATAACTACTAGATTAATGTCAAAAGCAAAGTCACTTTCAGTATTAATGAAAAAGTTTACTGTTCAAGAAGGATATAGAATTACAGAAAATAATTTTTCAACAAAAAAAGATATTAGATATTTACCAGTATATGCAATATTCTGTTTAAATGATAGTAAAATTTAAAACTCATTCTGAGTTTTTTTCTTTGTTCGATTGTAAAACTCGAAAAAATGTTCTATACTATTTATAGGTGATGTCTATGGAAAAAAGAATTATATTTCATATTGATGTTAATAACGCTTTTTTGTCATGGACTGCTATTTTGTTACTTCAAGAAGGATATAAGATAGATATTAGAAATATTCCTGCAGTTATAGGTGGAGATGAGAAAAGAAGAAGCGGTATTGTTCTTGCTAAATCTATGGTTGCTAAAAAGTATGGAATAGTTACTGCTGAAACATTATACTCTGCCAGAAATAAATGTAAGAATTTAAAAGTATATCCACCAAATTATTATTGGTATTATGAAAAATCACATGAATTTCATGAGTATTTAAAACAATTTACGCCTAATACTTTGAAATACTCGGTGGATGAAGCTTTTCTTGATTTTACAGGTACAAAATATATATATAGTGATTATATAAAACTTGCCCATCATATAAAAGATGAGATAAAAGAAAAATTTGGATTTACAGTTAATGTTGGTATTGCTAATAATATGTTGTGTGCCAAGATGGCTAGTGATTTTCAAAAACCTGATAGAGTTCATACTTTATTTGATGAAGAAGTAAAGAAAAAAATGTGGCCACTTCCTATTGAAGATTTATTTATGGTAGGAAGAAGCACCTCAAAAAGATTAAGAGAACTAGGAATAAATACAATAGGAGAGTTAGCTCAAAAAGATATTAATTTTCTAACTAAATATTTTAAGAATCAGGCAGAGTTTTTAAAAAATTCAGCTAACGGAATAGATGATACAAAAGTAGAACCACATAAATCTAAAAGCGAAAGTATTAGTGTTACTGAGACAATGCCAAAGGACTTACAAGATATTAATGAATTAAAAGAAATCTTATTTAGACAAACATCAGAAGTATCTAGGCAACTAAGAGATAAAAATAAGTTTTGCAATGTAGTAGCAGTTATATTTAAGAATCATCAATTTGAAAGTTATTCAAGACAAACTAAATTAGATAATCCTACAGATAATACAGAAATAATCTATGATAAAGTAGTTGAAATATTAGAAAATAGTTGGAAAAATGATCCAATAAGATTGATAGGTGTACGTTTAGCGGATCTATGCAGTGATAGAAAAACACAAATATCATTATTTGATAATAATACTATAGAAGAAGATGATAAGAATTCTTCATTTCAAAAGAAAATAGATGAAATTAATAAAAAGTTTGGTTCTAATTCTGTAGTACCAGCATCGATTATTAATAAGATAGGTAAGAACAAATTGAGAAAGTGATTATTTAAATACAAGAGATTTAGTTTTAATAATAGTAGGTTTTCTATTATTTAAATATTTAATAGAATTATACTTTATATTATTAAGCTTATTAATACCAATAAGTATTTTGTTGATATCTTCTTTTCTTATATTAATATCACGATTGATATATTTTTTATAAGTATTAGGATTTACACCTAATACTTTTTTAAACGTTTCTGAAAAGTATTCTAATGAATTAAAACCATTTTTGTAACCAATTGATGATATAAAATTATCATCTTTAAATAAGTTAAGACTATTAAGTATTCTCATAGAATTAATATATTCATTAATTGATATATTTAATTCTTTTTTAAATCTCTTCATTATATAAGTTCTATTAAAAAAGAATATTCTACTTAGGTCATCTATAGAAATTTCTTCATTAATATTGCTATTTAAATATTCAAGAATGTTACAAACTAATTCATTTGAATACATAATATCACCAACTCCATTTTAACATAAAAAGCCATTATTGTTTAAGTTTGATAAAAATTTTAGTCTATAATAATGTCAAGAAGGAGGGATATGTATGACATATTCAAGATGGGCTACAGAAGAAGAAATAAAAGAAAAGTTAGCCAAATATGATTACAATTTCAATATTGAAAGTTCAGGAATTATAATGATGCATGATGATAAAAATATATTTACTAAGAAAGATGAATCACATTCTCTTATAATTGGTTCTAATGGTTCAGGTAAAACTCAAACTACAGTACTTCCTAATTTAAGATTAGCTATTAAGGCACAGGAATCTTTTGTGGTAAATGCTACTAATAAAGAATTATATAGCATTTTATGTGGAGAGTTAAAAAAAGAAAATTATAATACTATAGTTATTGATTTAGAAAATAATAAATTAGGTAATAATTACAATCCACTTACATTACCATATAAAATGTATAAGAATGGAAAAAAAGATAATGCAATTGATATTTTAGAAGATATTGCTTACTATATTTGCACCACAGAAAATAAAAATTCACATCAAGATCCATTTTGGGAAAATTCAGCTATATCACTATTTATAGGTTTAGCACTATATTTATTTGAAAACGCAACAGAAAAAAAAATAAATATAAATAGTGTTGCAAATCTTGCTGAAAATTTAGATAAGATAACTGATAAGATTAAAAGTATGGATAAACTATCACAAATCTATATAAATTTATCACCTGTTGTGTTATCACCAAATGAAACAAAAGGTAGCGTACTAGCGGTATTTAAACAAAGTATGAGACTGTTTACATCTAGGGAAGAATTATCTAAATTAATGTCTGCAACTGATTTTGATATTGAAAGTATTCAAAAAGAAAAAACAGCAGTATTTATAATTAGTAATAATAAGCCATATTCAAGAAGATTAGTACCATTGATATTTGATCAAATATATATGGCATCTGTTAATAATGATAATAAGACGAGAAGGCTTAATGTTTTAGTAGAAGAATTTGATAATATTTTTCCAATAAAAGAATTAAATAATAAATTAACTATTTCAAGAAGCTATAATATTAGATTTAATGCTTATATAAGAAGTTACCATGAATTAAATCATATCTACGGTAAAGCAGAGACTGATATCTTAGAATTATCTTTTGAAAATATAATTTATCTAGCATCTAAAGATATGGAAACGTTAGAAAAAATTTCTAAGTACTGTGGTAAAGTAAATGATGTTGAGCCGTTAATATCGGTTGATGAATTAAAACTACTTGATAATTTTGAAGCAATAATTCTTATACCAAGACTACATCCGATAAAAACTAAATTATTACCTGATTATAAAATAAATTGGAATTTTAGTGACGAAAAAGTTGATATTAAAGAATTAAAAAATAAAGAATTAGAAGTATATCAGATATAAAAATAAAGTATAGGGGGATAAAAAAATGAAAGTTTATATTAAAAATAATGATAAATATGTTTTATTAGATGGTGAAGATGTGTTTGATAATATTGGGGATTATTATAAAACAGTAGAAACCATTAATGAAGCAATGGATAAATTAGAAGAAAAGAAAATGACTATGGAAATAATTCATCAGAAAAAAAGTGAATATAAAGTAAAGAAAAAAATATACAATAACAGACAAGTATCATAAAAAAACAAAAAAAGAGCTGAGGCCCTTTTTTAATATATAAAAAAATCAAAAAAATCCAAAAAATGCTTGCAAAATCAACGGATAGTATGATATACTTAATTACGTGTGACTGCTTAGATATGCAAGGTTGTCGATACACCAGGTTAAGTTGCTAACTGAGTATTGGGTTATTTGCATGGAGCAAGTCTATACTAGATATAGGCGAAGGGAGGATATTTACATGTCAAAAGCAACTGTTCGTATTAGATTAAAAGCTTACGATCATAGAATCTTAGATAACGCTGTTACTAAAATAGTAGAAACTATCAAAAGATCAGGTGGGGAAATTTCTGGTCCAGTACCACTACCAACTGAAATTGAAAAGTTCACAATTTTAAGAGCTGTTCACAAATATAAAGATTCACGTGAGCAATTCGAAATGCGTACACACAAAAGATTAATTGATGTCAAAGATCCAAGCAAGGAAACTATTGATGCGCTAGCACATTTAGATTTACCAAGTGGTGTAGATATCGAAATCAAAACAAAATAATTTAGGAGGAATAAGAAAT
>CACZTK010000057.1 GCA_902784095.1 uncultured Erysipelotrichaceae bacterium
AATAAGATTATTTAATTATAGAGAATTCGTGTTTGGTGGAAGCGATATTAAATACTTATTTATCTACTCCATAGATGGAATTATTCCCGGGTGACCGTTATCAAATTAAGTAAATAAAAAGGATGGTACCGTCTTATGACTCCTTGGTGCTATCCTTTTTGTTGTTTAAAGGAGAGTTTTTATGATAGATACACATTATGATTTACTTACAATTGCGTATGTAGCATATTTAAAAAATGATTATTCATACTTAGAACAAATTTCTAAATATTTTAATGATAAGAATGTTACAGGATTAATCGCAAATCTTTACTTTATGAGTAGAGAAGAAATGAAAGAAGAACTACATCCTAATTATTATAGGGATGAAGTCTCGGTTCTAGAAATGTTTAAAAAATCCAAAGAAATAGTTGATTTATATTTTCCTGATACTGATATTTTATATAGTATTGAAGGAGCAGATTACATAAAAGATCCTAACGAATTAGAAGAATTATATAATGCTGGTTTAGATTCATTAATCATGTGTTGGAATACTAAAAGTAAATATGCATCAGGTAATTATAGTGATCAAGGATTAACAGAATTAGGAAAAGAACTTTTATTTAAAGAAATAGAACTAGGTATTGGTGTTGATTTAAGTCATGCTAATATGAGAAGTTTTTATGATATGGTATATTTTATAAAGCAAGAACAAGCTAGAGGAAAAGATATTTGTGTTTATGCAAGTCATTCTAATAGTAGAAGTTTATGTGATAGAGAAAGAAATTTAGATGATAAGCAATTAGAACAAATAAAAGAAATGAATGGTTTAGTTGGATTACTTTCTAATAGAAATTTTGTAATCCAACCTGAAGTAAAGGATAAAGCTACAAAGAAAGAACAGGAGCAAGAATATATAAAACATATAGATCATGTAGCATCAATAATTGGACTTGATAACGTAATGACTGCTACTGATGATATGGATTTTTTAAGAGATGTTGATAAAGAATATGCAGAAACAGCAATTTATAAATATAATGAAGTAGCTTCTAAATTAGCCGAACAACTAAATAGAAAGTATGGTTATGAAACAGCTTATAATATTATGAATGGGAATGTCCATGAAAAGATATTTAATAAGATAAGAAGTAAAAGAAATAATAAGAAAAGAGGAGAAAAGTAATGTTAGATATTAAATTTGTAAGAGAGAATAAAGAAAAAGTAGTAGAAAATATTAAGAAAAAATATCAAGATGAAAAAATACCATTAGTAGATGAAGTTATTGAATTAGATGAAAAAGTAAGAAGTTTAAAACTAGAGGGAGATGAACTTCGTAAAAATAGAAATTCAATTAGTAGTGAAATTGGTTCATTAATGAGAGATAAAAAAGTGGATGAAGCAAATGCAAAGAAAAAAGAGGTAACAGATATTAATGAAAAACTAGTATTAATTGAAAAAGAAGAAGAAGAGTTAAATAATAGTTTACATGAAAAGATGTTAATAATTCCTAATATAATAGATGACTCAGTTCCTATTGGAAAAGATGATTCTGAAAATGTGGAAATAGAAAAATTTGGAGATCCAGTTGTTCCTAATTATGAAATACCATATAATGCAGATATTCTAGAAAGTTTTTCTGGACTTGATAAAGATTCAGCAGGAAGAACGAGTGGAGCAGGATTCTATTATTTAATGGGAGATGCTGCAAGATTAGTTACTGCTATGATTAATTATGGTAGAGATTATATGATAGATAAGGGATTTACTTATTGTATTCCTCCATTCATGATTAGAAGCGATGTAGTAACAGGCGTTATGTCATTTAAAGAAATGGATGAAATGATGTATAAGATTGAGGGAGAAGATTTATTCTTAATAGGTACTTCTGAACATTCTATGATAGGTAAGTTCAAAGGACAAATTTTAAAGAAAGAAACCCTACCAATTACAATGACATCATATTCACCATGTTTTAGAAAAGAAGTTGGTTCTCATGGTATTGAAGAAAGAGGAATTTATAGAGTACATCAATTTGAAAAGCAAGAAATGATAGTTATTTGTGAACCAGAGGATTCAATGGATTGGTATAATAAAATGTGGCGCTATACTGTAGAAATATTTAGAAATTTAAATATTCCAGTTCATACATTAGAATGCTGTAGTGGTGATTTAGCTGATTTAAAAGTTAAATCAGTAGATGTTGAAGCTTGGAGTCCAAGACAGAAAAAATACTTTGAGGTAGGTAGTTGTTCAACTTTAGGAGATGCTCAAGCAAGACGTTTAGGAATAAGAGTAAAAGGTGAAAACGGAAACTACTTCCCACATACATTAAATAACACAGTTTTAGCATCAACTCGTGCTTTAATCGCACTTTTAGAGAATAATTATCAAGAGGATGGAACAATAAAAATACCAGAAGTATTACAACCATATATGGGTGGTAAGCAAGTTATTTATCCTAATAAGTAGAAAATCTCAAGTTTTTGAGATTTTTTTTTGAAAAGAAGTAAGAAAAATAATTATAAACTCTAATAATATAATTGAGGTGGTTAAAATTAATTATTATGAAAAGATAAAACAGGAACTAATAAATCATGAAGTATATGTAAAAGTAAAAGATTATAGTAAGAATTATCATGAATTAGAAACTTATTATAATATAGGTAGATTATTAGTAGAAGCACAGAAAGGAGAAAAACGCGCAAAGTATGGTGATAGATTAATTAAAGAATATTCTAAGAGATTAACAGAAGATTTAGGTGTTGGTTATACACAAACTTCATTGAAAAGAATGAGAAGTTTTTTTCTTCTTTTGGAAAAAGGTGCGACACTGTCGCACCTTTCATGGAGTCATTATGTTGAGTTGTTAAAATATGATGATATTAATAAAATTAATTATTATATTAGAATATGTAAAGAACAAAATTTATCAGTAAGACAATTGAGAGAAAAAATAAAACTGAATGAATATGAAAGATTATCTAGTATAACTAAAACTAAGATGATTAAAGAAGAAAATCTAGAGATAGGAGATTTAATTAAAAGTCCAATACTAATAGAAAATAAGTATAGTTATGAAGATATAAATGAAAAAGTATTAAAAAAACTAATACTAGAAAATATCCCCATGTTTTTAGAACAATTAGGAGAAGGTTTTTCCTTTATAAAAGATGAATATAAAATAAAAATAGGATCTAATTATAATTATATAGACTTATTGCTTTTTAACTATAAATATAATTGCTTCATAGTTGTAGAATTAAAAGTAACTGAATTAAAAAAAGAGCATATAGGACAAATAGAAGTATATATGAATTATATAGATAGAAAAGTAAAAAACTTTTTACAAAATAAAACAATAGGTATAATAGTTTGTTATAAGAATAAAGAATTAATAATTGAATATTCGTCTGATTCTAGAATAAAATCAGTAGAATATAACATTTGTTAGAAAAAATGAATAAAATATGTAATAATAACTCATAATTAAAATAAGAAAATTATTAATTAAAAAGTCAAGTGCAACAAATGAATAATTTATAATATATTCACTTTTTCTTGTAATTTATAAAATTTATTAATA
>CACZTK010000058.1 GCA_902784095.1 uncultured Erysipelotrichaceae bacterium
ATTTTATTTTCTTTTTCTTCGTAATATACTTGCAAATACTCTGTATCTAAATTGTAAGAAGGTTCTTCAGTTTCAATTAGTTCTTTATACCCTGCTTTCAAAAAATCTTCATCTCGTGCATTTATTACTTGCTTATTATCATATTCTAGTATCTTTTTGTAATTTGCATATTTTACATTGTACTCATTTATATATTTTACTAACATATTAACTCTCCTTTTCTCCATATAAGAAATCTCCTGTTCCACTATTGTAATAAAATTTTTTATTTACTTTATCATACATGCAAGCTGTACCGTTCTTGTCCAAAACAGGTATCATATCTCTAATTAACACATCATTATCATATATTTTACAATTATATATATAAGCAACTGATTTTGTAATTGTATTTGATGTATTTACTCCAAAGAGCACTAGATTATAGTCGCTTTGAAATTCTGTTGTAGATTTTGCTTGATATTCAACATTATCAAAAAATAATTTTCCTTTATCGATTTCAAAATAATGAATATCATCATCATAACTTGAAGCTGAAACTAGTCTATTTGTTGCTTTAGAGTAATCTATTCTATAAGTTCCATTCGACACCGCTTGTCTTTCAAATAATGCAGTAAATGTTTTAATTGCAATTGAAGTTCTTGTTCCAAAGAAAAATTCTGTTAAAAAAGTTTTCATTTTTGCTCTTACTATTATTCTCGTATTGTTGTTTGGTTTAAAATCAGTATCAATGTATTGCGTGCCTGTACTCTCAAGATATTCTAGTTCTGTATATTCATTTTGCTTTTTTACAGACATCATTAATCTTCTTCTAAAATTAGACATTTGCCACCCCCAACAGTACACCTATATTATCAACTATACTGCATTGATATATCTTATTAGATTCTATAGTCGGTGTTTCTAACCATTTTATCGTATCTGGAAGTGTTAAAGTTGTAGCTGTACTACCACTTGTAAACTCAAACATATACTCATTTAATTGTGTTGTATCTGTTATTTCTGCTAATGTTAAATTTAATTCTGTTACTTCTCCAAATTTATAGAATTTATTTGGTTGTATTTGTAGTGTAGTTGTTGTACTTTCTACTACTTCTACAGAATAGTTTTTCCCGTCTTTTCCGTCAGCTCCTTGTTCTCCTTTTAATTCATCTTTATGTTCATCAACATATGTTTCAACTATTACTGGTACTTGCTCATTAGCATATTGTTTAGCACTATCAAGAATTTTAGCGTATTGTTCATCAACATATTCATTTAATTTTAGTGGTCTACTGTATATATAAATACCTCCATTTTTATAATTAGAATTATAATCAGTACCTATATAAATTTTATCTTCAGTTGCATAAATACTACAAGCAGTTCTATCTTCTACTGGATTTTCTCCAATAAACGTAGGCTCTGCTCTATTTGTAATGTCCCATACAGCAACTCCTTTAATCCCCATATCTTCATATAAATAATTTTCATATATAGTAATAGAATTAGGCGATGGTTCTCCACCTGTTATTGTTGTTCTATATTTATCTGGTATTTTGAAAAATTCTACATTTGGATTTTCAACATCTTCAATATTAACAACGGCAATACCTTGAATAGTATTTTCAAAATCACTTATATAAGTTGGTTCTGGTGCAATAGAACAGTAAATATATGGATAATTAATATCAAGTCCCATAGTATGTAAGTATCCATCTGAATTTGGACATTCTTTCCAAACTTCGTGTAAATCAATAGCACATTTTTCAGTAACAACATTATTATCAATTTCATACACTTTAACAAGATGTCTAGAATATCCACAAATTGCTAAATATTGTTTACCATTAGCAGTAAAAAATTTAGGTTGTTGATATTCAGTTTTGTCAATCATTGATTGTTCTCTTGAATCTTCTCTATATATTTGTATTAATTGTGGAGTGCTTAAATTTAATCCTTCAGTTGAATATAATATCCAACCTCCTAACTGTTGAGTAACGCACAATAAATCATTAGTACAATCTGCGTAATGTGTTTTTCCATAATAACGTTTTATATTATTAATTTCAGTCATATCAGTGCTATATGACTGACTAAAAATTACTCTTGGATTTTCTAAAGTTAAATCAATAACATCAAGGTAACCACCTATAGTAGCACTTGTCTTATAACTAGTTCCACTTACATTATCTCTATAAGGAACAAACAAATATTTTCCATCAGTACACATTCCTCTAGTAACATAACCTTTATGTCCACCTATAGTCCACTCTGTCGATGGAATGCCACTATCTGTTTTTGTATCTAATTTTACAACTTTATTTTGTGATATAGCATTATGATAAATATAACGATTGTCTTGAATAACCATTGCTCTTGGTGTACTTGGTGTTGATATTGAAAATATTTCTATAGTTCTTGATAGTAAGTCTTCAAACGATGGCTTTCTATTTATATCATCTTCCGCATTTATTATTCGCATTCTTAATTCATTATCATCATAGTTTTCTAATTTAGATAACTTTTCTTTTTCTTTATTAGTATAATTATTATCTGTATGAACATAATTATTATCTTTTATATATCCTTGATTTTCTAATTTTGATGTTATTTCAGATTCTATTTCTTGTTTATCTTCATTTGTAAAGTAGTCTGTTCCTTTTATAGGTGTATATCCATCTTGTCCAGCTTCGCCTTGTGAACCAGTTGCACCAGTTTCACCCTTAGGACCTTGCTCTCCCTGAGGTCCAGTATCTCCTTTTTCTCCCCTTAATTCTTCTTTATGTTCATTTACATATGTTTCAACTATACTTGGTACTTGATTATCAGCATATTGTTTTGCACTTTCAAGAGTTTTTGTATCTTGTTCATCAACATATGTTTTATTAACTGTTCCTTCTATATTTGCACTTATGACATTATCTTTTATTGTTATATTTTCACCCGCTGTAAGCTTATCTTGTTTAGTATTTACAATATCAATAATGTTTGGATAATCATCTTCTATTGTAGCTGTAGCATTAATTGCATTAAGTACTTCTACATAGAATTTTTTTGATTTGAAAACTGGTATTCCATTTACGTTTTCATCTTGTGTAATTCTTAATTGCATATATATATATCCTGCTTGATTTAACAAACTTGATTTTATTTCTAAAGTATATGTTTCATTTTCTTTTGTCATTTGAATGTAGCCTTTTTCTCCATTTTCTTTTTCAATTTCAAGCCAAGCTACACCGTCTATAAATTTTTCAAAATTAAATATTATTTTTCCTTGCAAATTTTCTCCATTTATTCCAAGTATTTTTTTATCTAATATTATCATGCTGTTTGATAGCACTTTTATATTAATATCTTTGTTTATCATATCAAATCACTCCTATTATGTATTTTTTGTGTA
>CACZTK010000059.1 GCA_902784095.1 uncultured Erysipelotrichaceae bacterium
AACACCTCCAAAGTTCTTTCTAAATATATTTTAACATATTTCTATGTTCTTTTTATTTAGTGTGAACTTTAAAGGTATTATAATCAAATGTTTCTTTCTTTTTTCTTTAATTCTTTTTCGTACTTTTCTCTTTTTTTTCCTATTTTTTCACATTCTTTTGAAAATTGTTCTAATGTAATTACTTTCTTTTCATATCTATCCTGTAATATTTCTAAAGCTCTATCTAGACTATCTAGTTCTGTTTTTGGATTAATATTTTTAAAAAACATTATTCATCACCATTCCTATTCTTAAATTGTAGTATAATTGGTGTTCCCTCTAAGTTGAAATTTTCTCTTAGTTTATTTTCAAGATATCTTTCATAAGAAAAATGTACTAGTCCTTTATTATTAACTCTTAATGTAAATTTTGGTGGATTAATACCTGTTTGACTTGCAAAATATATTTTAAGACGTTTTCCTTTATATGATGGTGGTATATTTAATTGGTATGCATCTAGTATTACATCATTTAAGACACTTGTTTTAATTTCTCTTTTAATGTTTTCTGCTACTTTAATTACTTCTGGCATCAATGTATGTATTCTTTTCTTTGTAAGTGCTGATAATATGACGATTGGTGCATATGTAGCAAACTGAAATTCTGCTCTCATTAGTTTTATAAAGTCATTTATTGATGTATCTTTTACTGTATCCCATTTATTAACTACAAAGATAATTCCTTTACCACGTTCAATAGCATATCCTGCGATATGTTTATCATGTTCAGTAATCCCTTCTTCAGCATTAATAACTACTAAACATATATCACTTCTATCTATTGCTTTTAAAGATCTTAACAAACTATATTTTTCAATAGATTCGAATACTTTTCCTTTTTTTCTCATACCAGCAGTATCTATAAGTACATATTCATTTTTATCATACTTTAATACTGAGTCTATTGAATCTCTTGTAGTACCTGCAATATTTGAAACAACAACACGCTCTTCATTTAGTAAAGCATTCATTAAAGAACTTTTACCAACATTAGGTCTACCAATAATCGAAAATTTTAATCTATCATCTTCTACTGTTTCTTTTTCTTTAAAATCCATTGTAATTGTATCCATTAATTCTACATAGCCTATATTATGAATACTACTTATTGGAATATAGGTATCAAATCCTAATTCATAGAAATCATATATATTATCTTTAGATTCCTTAACATCCATCTTATTAATAGCGACAATAACTCTTTTTTTGCTTTTTCTTAGTATATCTCTAACAATTAGATCGTTATGGGTTAAACCTTCTTTACCATCAACAACAAAGACTATAACATCAGCTTCTTCTATAGCTATTTCTGCTTGTATCTTAATTTCATTGTTAAATGTTTCTTTACTAACATCTATTCCACCTGTATCAATTAAATAAAATTTTTTATTATTGTATGATGCTTCTTGATAAAGTCTATCCCTTGTTACTCCAGGCGTATCTTCTATTATTGCAATTTTTTTTCCAACTATCTTATTAAAAAGGGTGCTTTTACCAACATTAGGTCTACCTACTATCGCAACTACATTATTTGCCATATTATCCCCTCCAAACTAGCAGTATTATAACATGTTAAAAAAATATTGTAAATAAAAACAAAATAGTTAAATTTTGTGATATACTTATGGTAGGAGTGTGATAATATGGATAAAACGATAGTAAACGAAAGAAAATGGTATAATAACCCTAATATTTTAACGACTATAGCAATAACAGTTTTAACATTAATAATATTATTATCACAGAGTTATGCAGTTAAGAATAATTTGTCTACTAATGATATATTAAGAAATTTACTTAATCATAATACACTATATATAATAGGATTAATTTATTTTATTCCATTAAAGACTAAAGCAGGTAAAAAGTATTTTAATTATTTGAATTTATTCTTAATTCTAATATATTTAATATTTTCAGTAACCTCAGTATTATCTATTATTAGATCATTTGGATTAACTTCTTTAGCAACACTAGGAATAAATATTATATTTTTAATATATATGGTACATATATTCTTAAAGAAAACTAGGTTTTGGAAGGATTTTAGATTAGAAAAATCCCCATTTAATGAAATTAAAAATGATAATTATTTCTATGCTATTGTTGCTTTATCGATTATCTTACTTGCAATTAACTTAATAGCTGCTTCTAACGTAGATGGTATTATTATTTCAATAGTAGTTATGCTTTATAATTTAGTACTTGCTAGATATATTTATACATATCAATTGTACTTGGATGATTCTAAAGAAATAAGTAAAGAATATAAAAATGACTTATTTGTACAAATAGATTCAATTGATAAAGATTTTCCAAGAGTAAAAAAATTAGTTAATGATATTTCTTCCCATGAGTTAAATGGTTATCAGATTGTTGCTTTAGTTACATTTGGTATAAGTTTTGGAGTAGGAATAATATTTGGTAATTTATTTCCTTCATGTGGTTCAGCATCAGGTATGTATGATTCTGTTTGTAATACTACAGAATTTAACTTTTCGTTAACAATTTCAATATGGTTTGTAGGGTTCTTAATATGTGTATTCTTTTATGCAATTGGTCATATTATTTCTTTGTTAGAGTCTATTAATAATAATTTGAGTAAAAAGAAGTAAAAAACTTCTTTTTTTGTTGTAAAATATAGTTAAAATTGTTGCAATTTGTGTTATTTCATGGTAAGTTTAATATGTAAGCATAATATGCTTAAAAAAACATAGGAGGTAATTTACAAATGAAGAAAAGTGAATTAGTAGAAGCAGTTGCAGAACAAGCTGGATTAACTAAAGCTGATGCAACTAGAGCAATTGATGCAGTTTTCGCAACAATTACAGGAGCATTAAAAAAAGGAGAAAAAGTTCCAGTAGCTGGATTTGGTACTTTTGCAGTATCTAAGAGAGCAGCAAGAGAAGGACGTAACCCAAGAACTGGTGAAACAGTTAAAATTGCTGCAAGAAACGCTGTTACTTTCAAAGCTGGTACAGCATTAAAAGATTCTGTAAATTAATTATATTAGAAGCCTTAGGCTTCTTTTTTTGTGTAAAGTGTATTCAATAAAATACTAAGTATAAGTATATTTATGATACAATATAAGTAGGTGATATTATGTTAGATGAGGCAGTTAAAATATTACATGAAATAACAGATAATGGCTATATGGCATATATAGTAGGTGGGTATGTTAGAGATTATCTTTTAGGGATAGAGTCTAATGATATAGATATTACAACTAATGCTACTCCTATGGAGTTACAAGAAATCTTTAAAGATAATATTATTAAAACTACAGATTATGGTTCAATTACTGTAATGGTCAAGAATATAAGATATGAAATTACTACTTTTAGAAAAGAAATTAAGTATACTGATCATAGAAAACCAGAAGAAATTGAATATGTAAATGATTTATATACTGATCTTAATAGAAGAGATTTTACTATTAATTCTATTTGCATGGATGAAAATAAAGAAATCTTTGATTTTTTAAATGGTAAAGAAGATTTAAATAGAAGATTAATTAATACTATAGGTAGTGCTAGTGAAAGATTTGAAGAAGATGCACTAAGAATACTTAGAGCTGTTAGGTTTGCAACTACATTAGATTTTAAGTTAAGTGATGAAGTTAGAAGTGCTATTCTTGAAAAGAAGAATCTTTTAAAAGACTTATCTTATGAGAGAAAAAAAGAAGAATTAGATAAGATTTTTGCTAGTCCAAATGTTAATAATGGTATAGAGTTATTACTTGAATTAGGTCTTGATAAACCTCTTGAATTAGAAAAATTAAAAGATATTAAGAATACAGACTCATTAATCAGTGTTTGGGCTATGTTAGATGTATTAGATATATATCCTTTCACTAATGCAGAAAAAGAGCTTATAGAGGGAATTAATGCGGTTTTAGAACTAGATAATATGGATCCATATACGTTATTCAAATATGGTTTATATGTTAATTCAATAGCTGGTGCTATAAAAGGATTAGATAAGAAAGCAATAACAGAAAAGTATGATAATTTAGCCATTAAATCAAGGGATGATATTATTGTTAGTGCTCAAGATATAATGGATATACTAGGTAAGGAACCAGGTAAATATATAAGTGATATATATTCTGATTTAGAACAAAAGATTTTATATGATAAGATTAATAATAATAAAGAAGAAATAGAAAACTATATAAAAGATAATTATTAAGGAGTAGAATAATAAAATACTCTTTTCTTATTGTAGTTATTTATGTTATTATAGTTAGACAAAGGAGATGATAATATGAAAAGTTCAAAACTAATTGAAATGTATAAAGATGGAAATATAATTATACCTATTTATATATTTAAAAAGTATAAAGAATTAAATATTAATTTGAATGAATTCATCTTCTTAATGTATTTATGTGGAAAAGGAAATAAAATAGTATTTGATCCAGCTAGATTTTCTAATGAACTTAATATTTCTTTAGAAGAAGTAATGGAAAGTGTTTCAAATCTCAGTGATAAAAACTTATTAAAAGTAGATGTTATAAAGAATGACAAACAAATAATGGATGAAGTTATTGATTTAGATGATTTTTATTCTAAATTATCACTAGTTACTATGGACGATATGAATAACACTAAGGAAGATGATAATAGTAATGTATTTGAAACTATTGAAAAAGAGTTTGGTAGAACCTTAAGTCCTATGGAATATGAAATAATTAAGGCTTGGATTGAAAATGGTATAAGTGATGAATTAATAACAGAAGCTTTAAAAGAAGCTACATTTAATGGTGTTTCTAATTTAAGGTATATTGATAAGATTCTTTATGAATGGGGAAAAGATGGTGTCAAGACAAAAGCAGATGTTGAAAAAAGGCAGCTTAAGAGAAGTAAGAAGATTCAAAAAGAAGAAGAGAATAAAGATTTAGATTTAGAGATTATGGATTGGGATTGGTTTGATGACGAAGAGTAAAGATATAGGTAATTATTTAGATGAGTTATTTCCAAATCCAAAGTGTGAATTAAACTATAATAGTGACTATGAACTACTAATTGCAATAATGCTTAGTGCTCAAACAACTGATAAACGTGTTAATGAGTGTACAAAAGAATTATTCACAAAGTATGATACATTAGAAAAACTTTCAACAGTTTCTGTGGAAAGTTTAGAAAAATATTTAAGACCACTAGGTTCATGGAGAAAAAAAAAGTATTTATCTAAAAGAAATAGTAAAATTATTAGTGGAAAAATATGATTATAAAGTTTCAACAGATAGAAAAATACTTGAAACATTTCCTGGTGTTGGTAGGAAGACTGCTAATGTATTCTTAAGTGAATTTTATAATTATCCTGCTATTGCTGTTGATACTCATGTAGAACGAGTCAGTAAGAGATTAAGAATTGCTAGAAAAGATGATGATGTAAAAATTATAGAAGAAAAACTAATGAAATTTTATCCAAAGAAAGATTGGGCAACAAGGCATTTACAAATGGTTTTATTTGGTAGATATTATTGTAAAGCAATAAAACCAAATTGTGAAAATTGTAAGATAAAAGATTATTGTAGGAATAAATGATAGTGATTATATGAGTGATTGTGTTGATCCAGCTATAAAAGCACTAAAAGAAGCAAATAGGAAATATATGGAGAGAATGTCTAAAAGTCAAGTAGAATATCTAGAAGAACTATATGCTGCAACAAGAGAAAAAAATACTAAAAAGAAATGGCTTTATTGGTAATGAAGTCGATGAGACATCAACAGGTGAAAGAATTAAAGATGCAATTTATGATGAAAACTCAGTTACTAAAGGCATGTATGAACATATAAATTATGGTTTTAATCCAATATTTTCAGGATAATATTTTATTAGATATGAAAATGAGAAATATGTAGTATTTCAATTTAGATTTTACACTACTGGTAGATATCCTGAAAAGAAAGGTTATCAAGTGTATAATCAAGAAGGAGATACAATAATTCCATTAAGTGAAGATATTAGATATCTAGGACATGACTTCTTTTGGCGTATAAATGGCAGAAAAATACTAATGAAAGAGGATAGTGTTTATTTAGATAATGGTAAAATTGAACATATATCAGATATTAATGATAATGGTTATGCTGTTTTCTAGGATTAATGAACTGTTAGGTTTATATAATTCTTTAAATCCAGATAATGGATTAAGCCTAGTAAAAAAAATAAAAGGTAGAAGCAAATAAACTTCTACCTTTTATTGTGGTTTATTATCATCTGTTGTATTATTCTCCGTATCTTTTTCTGTAATATTGTATGGAATACTTGCTGTATAAGTTTTATTATTATACTTAATTGTATAGTTAATTGTACATCCAGATTTAGCAGCTGTGAATTTTCCACCAGCATGACAATCACTAGAAGAGTTTGTTATTGAAATAACAGGACCATTTACAGCACTATTATTAACTAAGAATTTACAAGCAGTAGTTGGAACTAAATCACCAACTTTTAATTCTCTAGCACCACAATCTAATTTAGTTGTTTCTTCTACTACTGTTTCTTTTAATTGATATGTAGCAGGATCACTTTGAGCACCACTATAACTCTTATATGTTGCAACTACTTTATAAGTGTCATATGGAGATGTTGATTTAAATGAATATGAAGTTCCAGATGTAAATGTTAATAATCTACTACCTTGATATACATTGTATCCAAATACACCATAGTTTTCATCTTTAGCAAGTTTAGATACACCTTTCCATGTAATTGTAACTTTATCACCACTATATGTAACTTTTAATCCTCCTGGTGTATCAAGTTTAGTAGCTGTTGCTACTTCAGGTTCTTTACCTTTCTTGAAGTATTCATAAGTAACTGATCCACTATATCCTTCAGGAGCAAGTGCTGGAGGATTAGAACCACTAACAACACCTAACTTAACAACACTATTTGGCATTTTAAATGCTTCTTTATTACTTTCCATTGCTGCACGAGCAAATGCAAGGTATAATCTATCTTTTTGACCAGATGCAGGAAGGTTATGTAGAACATATCCTTGAGCAATAGAATCTCTTGTAAAATTATCATATCCATACCACATACCGATAACTGTTTTTGTAGTATATCCAATTACCCAAGAATCTCTAATTGCATCCCATGGCATATTATAATCATTCATAGTTTTTTCATCAAAGTTTGTAGTACCTGTTTTACATGCAAGGTTTGCAGGTTTTCCACCAGTTAAATTAACATCTTCTAAGATACTTGTAATCATGTATGCAGTAGCATCACTCATAACTTGTCTTGGATTATCTTTGTGTTCTTCAGTTTTACCAGTATCACGGAATACTACTTTTGATACTGAATATGGTTCATGATAATATCCACCATTAGAGAAAGCTGCATATGCTGCACTCATTTCTAGTGGAGAGACTCCAGTGAAGGCTCCAATTGAATGAGCTTCATGTAATCTTATTGTTTCTTTTTTATCATTCTTATCTTTTGGATTAACACAAATATTATTTTCTCTATCATAACTATAACCACGTTCACAAATTTCAGGAGTAAGTCCTAAACCTGTAACAAACTCGGCTATTTTATTATTGTCTACTTGTTGGAATGCTTTTAATGCTGGTATATTACGAGAAGTAGATAAAGCTCTTCTCATTGTAATAGTACCATAGTATCCACCATCCCAGTTCTTTATGGATCTACCACCCGAATATGTATATGGGGCATCATCAAATAATGTATAAGTAGACCAATCATTATATTCAATACCAGGACCATAGTCAAACAATGGTTTAGCAGTAGAACCGGGTTGTCTTCTAATTTGTGTAGCATAGTTGAAACTATTAACTCCATCATTTTGTCTGTTACGACCATTTCCAACTGCTAGAATTTTACCTGTATCAGATTCTAGAACGGCAACTCCAGCTTGAACTTTATCATCTATCCAACCAAAGGTCTTTCCATCTAATACATCATTAACACCATCTTGTCTAGATCTATCCATATTTGTATAGATTAAGAGTGGAGTAGTATAAGCGTTTACTCCATAAGTATCAGCTATTTCTTCAACAACTGTATCTATATATCCTTGATATGGAGATTTTGTGACTTGAGCTACATCTGCAGTTAAACTTTCAACAGGAATGCTTTTTGCCATTTCATATTCTTCTTTTGTTATATAACCATGTTTTTTCATTAAATATAAAACTGTATTTCTTCTTGCTGTTGCATTCTTTGGATTAACATTAGGTCTAAATGCATTAGGTGATTTAAACATACCTGCAAGGATTGCAGCTTCACTTAAGTTTAAGTCTGTAACATCTTTACCAAAGTATGCTAAAGATGCTTCTTGAACACCATAGATATTTCCACCTAAGAAATGGTTATTAACATAGAATTCAATTATTTCTTGTTTATTATATGTTTTTTCTAGTTTGAATACTGCTAGATAAATATCAGTAAATTTACGGATAATACCTTTAACACCACTAGCATTACTAGAAGTAAATGTATTTTTAATAACTTGCATTGATAATGTAGAAGCTCCACCTGCATCAGAATGTCCTAATACTTGGCCAAATGATGCTTTCATAAATCTTGCCATATCAATACCATTATGTTGATAATATCTTGAATCCTCAGTAGCAATAATAGCATCTACTAATACTTCTGGTAATTCATCATATTTAACTTTATCACGCATTTCTGCTCCAAGTTTAATTATTTGATTACCATCTTTATCATATATAACAGTAGATTCTTTTTTGTTTAATTCTGTAACATCAAATTTAGGAGCATTAACAGTAACATATACTAAGAATGCACCAAATAGAATTAATGATAGAATTCCACCTGTTAAGAATAGAATTAATAAGACATTGATTAATCTTCTTTTCTTTCTACTTTTTTGAGCAGAATCTAGTAGTTTAGCTACTCCTATAATTACAACAATCATAAATGCTGTAAATAAAGTGAATATCAATCCTAAGTTTAAATAACATAGAACTAATAATGCAACTAAACAAATTAATAACACTATTTTTGCCCAAGTAGGTAATTTAGCAGGATCAAAATTTATTCTTCCTTTTATACTTTTCTTTTTAATCTTTCTTGGCTTAGATTCCCTTTTATTACTCTTTTTCATATAATACCTCCATACTATCTATAATTTCTAAGTAGTCTACTCTAGGTTGTAATTTGTTTTTTATTAAATATCCTTTTTTCTTGAAATAGTCTAGTGGTATAGATTTTCTTTTATTATTATCAATAAAATCTATAAAATCTTTTACCATAAGTAGATAAGTTAAATCTAAATTAGTAAATCTAACTATTAAGAATACTATTCCTTGATGATTATATATATTTCTTAAATGGGTAATTTGATGAGGATGAATATTATCAAGTGAGAATGAAGTTTTACTTTTTGTTTCTTTTGCTTCAAAATCTATATATTTACCTTTATAGATACCATTATAATCAGTAGTAGATGGTTCAACAAAATATGCTTCTTTTATAACTGCAAGATTTCTTGATTGATAATCTACATTAACTATTTTGATTGGTGTAGGTTTTTTATAAATATATGCTTTGTCTATATCTCTATAGTATTGATTAGTAGTATTCAAATCTCTTTCAAGATTCATTCCTCTATTTCCATAATTAATAAATTGTTTAGTATTTTCTTTTTTTATACCATTTGGATAGTTCATATAACCACCTATTCTTTATTATACAATAAAGGTAAAAATATTTCTATATATTTATGGATATTTCTTAAATTTTTATTATGAAAAAAAAGACATGTTTTGTCGAATTAGAAGACAAATTATTTTAATTATCGTAGAATTAAAGTGGGAGGAGAAAATGAAAAATTTTGAAATAATAAATTATCTTAATGAAATGATAGAAAATACTAAGTATATTAGGAAAAAAACAACATTATTAGGTATCTTGAAATAATAGTGTTTTTGAAGTATAATAAGTGGGCACTTGAGTAAAGGAGGGATTTTGTGAGAATCAGCAATATTAATAAAGAAGCAATTTCAAAGTTAACTAGAAAGGTTGCTTTTACATCTATTTTGGGAATATCTACTATGACTATGTCAGGATGTAATAGAGCAGTTATAGATATTAATAAAACTTATGATAAAGCAATTATTATAGGAGATGGAATAGTAACTATATATGATATAGCAAGTTATACTCCATATGAAACAGAAAGATATCAATTAAAATTACCAGATGGGACTTATTTAATGACTTCTACTGTTACTACTAGATTTATAAGTACTAAAGATAGTGGTATTGATGCAGAAGAATTTGCTAAAACATTAGTACCTGATAATTATGAAGTAAGATATGTTGATAAGGAAAAACTTCAAGGTATGCAAAAGGTAAAACAATAGAAATAAACTCGTTTTTTTAATTATTGGTCTCCAATCTAATTGACAAAAAACTACAATAATGTATAATTATTGTATAAGGGATTGGTGATTAAGATGTATCAAAATAAGATAGAACTTTCGCCACAAGATATCTTAGAAAAAGAATTTAAAATAGATACTCGTGGTTATCGCCTTAAAGAAGTTGATCAATTTCTAGATGTTATTATTGGGGATTATGAAAAATTCTATACAATTATTAATGACTTAGAAAAAGAAAAAGCAGATCTTTTAGGTGAAATTATGAATCTTAAACAAGAACTTAGAAATTTAAAGGCTAATGCAGAAATTATTAATAGAAATGGTGAAATGCCTGAAGTTACTAATGTTGATTTATTAAGAAGATTATCTAAATTAGAAAAAATGGTATATGGTAAAGATGAATAGTACTTTGACAAACGCTATGTCTTTATAGATGTAGAGGAAAGTCCATGCTCACACAGTCTGAAATGATTGTAGTGTTCGTGTCTAGGAAAAAAATAACCTAGAGTAGGGCTCACGCTCTAACGGCGAAGTAAAGATCTAAGTCTTTTGATATGATCTTCTTCTGAAAAGTGCCGCAGTGACGAATCTTTGGGAAACTAAAGAGTGAAACGTGGTAAACCCCGCGAGTGAGAAACCCAAATTATGGTAGGGGAGCTTTGATTAGGAAATAACAACCGAGTCAGGGACTGAGAAATCAGTAGATAAATGTTTGTCACCTAGCAATAGGTACAGAACATGGCTTATAAAGTACTATTATTTTTTTATCTAAAAAGAGGTGTTATGTGTGAAAGAATTAGGACAATATTTTAGAGATACTAGAATTAGAAATGGTGTTAGTATAGAAGAAGCAGCTGAAGATAATGAACTTTCTGCATCTCAACTTGAAAATATAGAGCAAGGAAATATTAAAGCTTTTAAAGATGTATATAAATTAAAAGAATATATGAAAAATTATGCTAAGTATTTAGGAATAAATCCTACAGAAGTAGCAGAAGAATTTAATGATTTTTTATTTGAACATACATCAAAAATATCAATAGAAGATATTTTAGAAGCTAAGAAAAAAATAGAAGAAAAAGATGAAAAGAAAATAAAATCACCATATACAAAAGAATATAAGGAAAAGATTAATTTTAAACCATATATTTATGCAGTATGTATATTACTGGGAATAATACTATTAATTATTTTAATTAAGAATATTGTTCATAAAGAACCAATAAAGAAACAAGTATTAAGTGGTTATTTAGAGGAGGAAGTTTATGAATTTACCTACTAAGTTAACTGTTGTAAGAATTATGCTTACATTTGTAGTTATATTTATTTTAGTATTTCCCTTTTATACAATTGGGATTGAGTGGCCTAAATTTTTAGTATCAGGAGTTCCAATTAAATTACAGTATTTAGTAGCAGGGTTTATATTTATTGTTGCTAGTATAACAGACTATGTAGATGGATATTTAGCAAGAAAGAATAATCAGGTTACTGATACTGGTAAAATGTTAGATGCTATTGCTGATAAAATTTTAGTTGATTCTAGTTTAATCATTTTAGCATCACAAGGATTTATATCTGTAATTATTCCTGTGGTAATTGTTTTAAGAGATATTGTTGTGGATGCTATTAAGATGGAAGCTGCATCAAAGGGAAAAGTAGTCGCAGCTATATATAGTGGAAAACTAAAAACAGCAACATTAATGATAGGTTTAGTTTTAACATTCTTTTATAACTTACCATTTGAACTAATTAATATAAGAGTGGCAGATTTCTTCTTGTATTTTGCTACTATTATGTCAATTATTTCAGCAATAGAGTATTTTAGTATTAATAAAACTTTAATATTTTCTAAAGAAGAAATATTTTAATTACGTATAATATATATAGAGGTTTCTAATAATTAGAAACTTTTATTTTGGATAAAATGTAAAATAGAAACATTTGTTCGAAAAAGTACTTGCAATTTTATTAAAAGTAGGTTAGAATAAAATTGTAAGAAAAATAAGATAGTTTGCAAGGAGGATTATAATGGCAAAACAAACTGAAAAAGAAATAAATAAAGATAAGGCGCTTGAACAAGTATTAAGTGATATTGAAAAACAATTTGGTAAGGGTTCTATTATGAAACTAGGGGATAATACTCATATGAAAGTTGATGTATGTTCTAGTGGATGTTTATCATTAGATATTGCTTTAGGTGTAGGTGGATATCCTAGAGGAAGAATTATTGAAATATATGGACCAGAATCAAGTGGTAAAACAACATTTGCTCTACAAGCAATAGCGGAACAACAAAAAAAGGGTGGACGTGCAGCATTTATTGATGCAGAACATGCTCTTGATCCTGAATATGCAAAACGATT
>CACZTK010000060.1 GCA_902784095.1 uncultured Erysipelotrichaceae bacterium
CTTTGCGAAAAAGAATATTAAAGGAAGTGATTTTAATGCAAAATTCAGAAAATATAGGGGGGTTTAAAAATTCCGTAATCAACTGGTTTCCAGGGCATATGGCTAAAACTAAGAGGGAAATAAAAGAAAAATTGAATTTAATAGACATCGTATACGAGGTTATTGATTCTCGTATGCCATTATCATCAAAAATAGTTGACATTGATGAATTAATTGGTGATAAGAAGAAAATACTCATTATGACTAAATACGATATTTGTGATAAAAAAGAGACTGATAAGTTTATTGCATATTATGAAAAACTTGGATATATTGTTATACCTATTGATTTAGTTAATAATACTAATACAACTAAGATAATAGATGTTAGTAATGAAATATTAAAGGAAGAGAATGAGAAAAGAATTAGTAAAGGATTAAAACCTAGAAGTATTAGGGCATTAATAGTAGGAGTTCCTAATGTTGGTAAATCTACACTTATCAATAGACTTGTTGGTAGAAAATCTGCTGGTGTAGGTAATAAACCTGGATTTACTAAGAGTCTTTCATGGATTAGAATTAATAAAGATATAGAGTTGCTTGATTCTCCAGGCATCCTATGGCCTAAAATGGATAATCAAAAAAATGCTCATGTACTAGCGGCTCTTTCATCAATTAAGGAAGAAATACTTGATAATATGGAATTATCTTGCTTTATCTTAAAAATAATGATGGAATTATATCCAAAAAATTTAGAAGATAGATATGGCATTACAGAATTAGATGAAGATTTTATTGAAACATTTGATACTATTGCTAGAAGAAGAGGATGTCTTACTAAGGGTGGTATTGCTGATTATGAAAAAGTTTCAAATATTATTGTTAATGATTTGAAAAATGGTTATTTAGGTAATGTTACTTTAGATAGAATAGAGGATTAATATGATAGAAACAGAAATTTTAGAAAAAATTGAGAATAACGAGATTTCTTCATTAGAAAAAATTTTGAAACAATTAAAAAGTGAAGATTACAAGAAAAATAAAAAAATAATAGAAAAGATTGATTTAGCTTTATGTTTAAATGATAATTATCGATATGAGAGAGAATTAAGAAAAAAAGGAATTAAACTAATCGCAGGTGTTGATGAAGTAGGACGAGGACCATTAGTTGGACCTGTAGTTGCTGCATGTGTCATATTACCAGAAGGTTTTCTATTAGATGGTCTTACTGATTCAAAAAAACTAAGTGAGAAAAAAAGAGAAGAGTTTTATGATAAAATAATGGAACAAGCTGTGTCTGTTGGTGTTGGTATTATTTCAGAAAAAGTAATAGATGAAATTAATATCTATGAAGCAACGAAGCTTGCTATGAAAGATGCTATTTCTAATATGGATATTATTCCGGAACATATCTTAATAGATGCAATGCCACTTGATTTAGATATTCCAACTACATCTATTATTAAAGGTGATCTAAAAAGTATAACTATTTCAGCTGCTTCAGTAATAGCAAAAGTAACAAGGGATAGAATGTTAGATGATTTAGGAGAAAAGTATCCTATGTATGACTTTAAGTCTAATAAAGGTTATCCTACAAAAAAACATCTAGATGCGATAGATGAATATGGAATAATAGATGAGCATAGAAGAAGTTATGCACCAGTTTCAAACTATATAAATTATGGGAAAACAAGAGTTTAATTTGAATATCTTGTTTTTTAATGCTATAATAAGTCCACTAACTGAGGTGATCATTAATGTTAGATGAAAAAAACATGAATATAAATGAAATAATTAATTATGGTTATCCATATTACAAAAGTATAAATATATATAATGTGATATTAAACCAATTATTTGGCAAAAAAGAAGTAGAAGAATTGATTAGAATAAAAGATTGTTTTTATAATAAATTGAAAACTAACTATAGTTTTCCAAATACTTATATTAATTCCTTTGTTGAAAACTTTGATATTTTTACAGTTACTTATAATGAAAGAGCTTTAAGAAGGGAAATTACATTTAACTATAAGGATTTTGTATATTATATTGCAAATTCTTTCTCACCATACAATGCAGAAGAACAAATGATACAAGTTACTGGTACGGTAAAACAAATTAAGAATCTTGCGATTAAAAAATTAAAAAACATAAGAGATAGATTTGCAGAACCAGATATATTAAATGCATTATTTAGAATGGAAGGCGAAGAGTTATCTAAAGATAATAATGTTATTGACGATGTAATTAATTCTATAAATAGATTGTATCGTGATATTTATATTAACAATATGTATAATGTTGATAGTTTATTTGAAAAGTGTGATAAAGAAAGATTATTATTCCATATAATGGTATCTGGAATAAATATATGTAGTGGAGTAGGAACAGATGAGGGACTTATTTACACTATATTTAAATATTATCAAGAAAAGGATGAATCTACGGGTGTTAGTCTAACATATAAAGGATATCTAGAAGATAGTTCAAAGGGAAAATTAATTAATTATAGTTACCCTAATTTTATGCAGACTTTACAAAAATATGTGGTTGCTCATCCTGAATATGAATTTAGTAGGCTTGATTTTGAAAATACTGATATGACAATATGTGAATTTAAAAGCTTACTACGAGAGTTTGATGAAAAAGTAAAAGAAAAGTATAGGAGAGTAGATGATATTACATTTTTACCATCAAAATTAACTGGCAATAATCATTCTGATTCTAATAATCCTAAATTAGTAAGAGCAAACCTTATAGCTTTAAAAAAGAAAAAACTATATTCAC
This sequence comes from uncultured Erysipelotrichaceae bacterium, assembly GCA_902784095.1. Classification (GTDB taxonomy): domain Bacteria; phylum Bacillota_I; class Bacilli_A; order RF39; family UBA660; genus UMGS995. Next base: position 2,767 of record CACZTK010000060.1, read on the forward strand.
TATATGAAAATCAAATATATGAGAAATTACAAGGTAAAGAAAAATTAAAAGGGTATACAGCAATGGTATTTAAAAATGGTTATGTAATTCTAGAAATTAATGATATTAAAAATGATAAGATAGTTACAAAGTCAGGTGCAGCTTACATTATGCCATTACCATTATTTAATAAATTGTATGACTATTCACGTACTGAACTGCGTCAATATAAGGCAAATAATCCTAATTCAAAACTAGAATATATTGAACATCGAGAAAATAATAATTGGGAAGAAAGAATACAAAAAATAATTACGATGAATACAGGAATAACAATAGGAGAAGCAAATAGAGTTTTAGTTAAGAATAACTAGTCTTATTATGATGAAATTTGATTAAACTATCTAGATATGGTATAATATTGCCATAAAACGAGGGGTGTAGTTATGAAAGAAAAATCAAAATTAATAATTATTGTTTGTCTAATAATTTGTATAACTTTATTATTAGGAGAATTTATCTATTTAAAATATAACTCTAATAATAAAACAGATAAGAATGAAAAAGAAATTGTTATAGATAAAGATAGTGAACAAGGATATTTTGAAACAGAAAAAATAGAAGATGCTCAAAATGATGTTAATAGTGATGAAGAAGTTGTTTCATATATTGATACCGTAGTTGATGATATTGTAGAAGATAAAGCACCAGAAGAAAATGAATCTAAGTTAAAAAATACTTTTATTACATTAACAGATTTTATTTTCTATGGAGGTACAATAAAAGGATATACTTTTAAAGAATTAAGAGATGAACAAAAACAAAAAGTCATCGCAGCTTGGGAAAAGTTGGATGCAAAAATAGAATCTAAATACCCAAATTATAAAGAAAATTTAAAAGAGAAAAAAGATGATTTATATTCTAATTTAAAAGAAAAAATGACTTCTCTTAAAGAAAATATATCAGATAAAGCTCAGGAAAAACTTGGTGATGAGATAGTTGATCAAGCAAAAAGCGATACTGATAACTTAAAAGATGTTACTTCTCAATATAAAGAAAAAGCTAGTGAATATTATAACAAAGGAAAAGAAAAAGTGAGTGACTGGTATAATAATTATAAGAATAATAAAGAGTAAAGTTTTAGTCAAAAATGACTAAAATTTTATTTTTTTAGAAGTTTTTAAGATTTTATTATATATAATATTAGTAGAGTAGCCAAAATAATTTGACAAAATTTAAATTACTATGTATAAATTAATAAGGAGTGAGTTTATGAGCAAACATTTAGTAATAGTCGAAAGTCCAAGTAAAAGTAAAACAATTGAAAAATATCTAGGAAGTGATTATAAAGTTGTTTCTTCTAAGGGACATATTAGAGATTTAGCAACAACAGGTACATATGGATTAGGTGTAGATATTGAAAATGGATTTAAACCTAATTATATTCCAATTCATGGTAAGAAAAAGGTTATATCTGATCTAAAAAAAGATGTTAAAGATAGTGATATTGTCTATCTAGCAAGCGACCCAGACCGTGAAGGAGAAGCAATCGCATGGCATTTAAAAGATGCTTTAGGTATTAAAGATAATAATTATAAACGTGTACTATTTAATGAAATAACACATGATAAAGTTCTTGAGGCTATTTCAAAACCTACTGTTATTGATGATAATTTAGTAAGAAGTCAAGAAACAAGAAGAATTCTTGATCGTATAATTGGTTTTAGACTTTCTAAACTATTACAAAGTAAAATAGGTGCTAAAAGTGCAGGTCGTGTTCAAAGTGTGGCATTAAAGCTTATTGTTGATAGAGAACGAGAAATTGAAGCCTTTAAAGAAGAAGAATATTGGACTATTACATCTAAATTTAATGATTTTGACGCTGAACTATTTAAGCATAAAGATGATGATATAGAATTAAAGACAGAATTAGAATGTGATGATGTAATATCTAAATTAGACAAAGATTATAATATTGAATCTATTACTCAAAAAGAGAAGAATAAGAAAAGTAAATTTCCGTTTACAACATCTACATTACAACAAGAAGCATCAACGAAGTTAGGATTTCCTGCACGTAAAACTATGTCAATTGCTCAAAAATTATATGAAGGTATTGATTTAGGAGATGAAACTGTAGGTCTTATAACATACATGAGAACTGATTCAATCCGTTTATCAGATGATTTTACTAAACCAACATATAAATATATAATTGATAATTATGGTAAAGAGTATGCAGGTTATGTTAAACAAAGTAAAAAGACAGAAAATGTTCAAGATGCTCATGAAGGTATTAGACCAACTAGTATTTTAAGAGAACCATTAAAAGTAAAAGAATATTTATCAAATGATGAATTTAAATTATATAGTTTAATTTATAAAAGAACATTAGCATCTCTAATGGCTGATGCTAAAGTAAATCAAACGACTATAATATTAGATAATAATGATTATAAGTTTAAAACTACAGGTAGTGTATTAATATTTGATGGTTATTTAAAAGTATATAAGGATTATGAGTCTAATGAAGATAAAATATTACCTGACTTAACAGATAAAAAAGTATTGACTACAGAAGAAGTTTTAAAAGAACAACACTTTACTAAACCACCAGCTAGATATACTGAAGCTAAGCTTATAAAAGAATTAGAGGAATTAGGAATAGGTAGACCATCTACTTATGCAACTATCATTGATACAATTAAATCTAGAGATTATGTTACATTAGAAGACAAAAGGTTTAAACCAACTGAAATGGGTATTGAAACAACAGATAAACTACAAGAATTTTTCTCTGATTTAATCAATACAGATTATACTCGTGATATGGAAACAGATCTTGATAAAATTGCTGAAGGAAACTTAGTTTGGAACAAAGTCTTAGAAGAGTTTTATAAACTATTTGAACCACGTGTTAAAAATGCATTTTCTGATATGGAGAAAAAAGCACCTACTGAAACAGGAGAAGTATGTCCAGAATGTGGTAATCCTTTAGTTATCAGAAAAGGTAAATACGGTGAATTTACAGCATGCAGCAATTATCCTGAATGTAAATACATAAAAAAAGAAGAACCAGAAATTGTAGAAGTATGTGATTGTCCTAATTGTGATGGTAAAATTATAGAAAGAAAAAGCAGAAAAGGAAAAGTATTCTATGGATGTAATAACTATCCTAAATGTAAAACTGCATATTGGGATAAACCAATAGGAAAAACTTGTCCAGAATGTGGCAAAATGTTAGTAGAAAAGAATAATAAGATAAAATGTAGTGAGTGTGATTATAAAGATGAATAAAAAAGCATATGTTTGTAAAATGAAATTAGCATCAGCAAATGTTTTAAGTATACTAATATTAATCATAATGGGAATAATAACAATATTATTAGGTGTTAGTTTGTATCCTGATAAAATTAGTACAATTATATTATTTACAGTTATGATTTTGTATTTTTGGTTTCATGAAGTATTACATGGTATTGGTTTTATATTAGGTGGAGCAAATAGAAAAAATGTTACATATGGTATTGAATTGGAAAAGGGAGTATTCTATTGTATGGCCTATCAAGAACTTACAAAAAAGAATATTTTAATATCATTACAAATGCCTTTTACAGTAATAGGAGTAATTACATATATAATAGGAATTATTTATAAGATTCCGTTACTTGTGCTATTGTCTTCTATGAATATTTCTGGTGCATCTATGGATTTAGTAATGTTTTTCTACATATCAAGAATTAAAAATGTTACATATAGTGAATCAGGTAATAGTGATGAATTTGTACTTATTTCAGATGAAGATTTAACTAAAAAGAAAAATATGTTTATAAAAGTAGTAGATGTAAAAGATTATAATGAGAAAGATTATCAATTTACTGGATTTAAAAAATTTAAAATTACTAAAAAATCTATTATTATCATAGTAGTGTTCTTATTATTAGGATTAATATCAAGTATTATTTAGAACAAGAATCGATATCTTGTTCTTTTTTTGATGTTTTGTTATAATTATATTATTAAATGTAGGAGGTGTTATGATGGGTGCAAAATATACTTATAGTATGTATAACACTGACTTTTTCACTTTAAAATGTACAGATGGTAATTATGAACCATTCGTATTTCAAGATAATAATGGTAGTAGGGATAAATTTAGAATAGAAGAATTAGATTTAATTACATCGAAATATGAATCATTTGATAGTTTCTATAGTGAATTATTAAAATATAATGGAAGATATATAAAAGGTAATGATAAAGATATTACTATAGCACATGAACATAATGGTAAACTATATAAAGATGAAATGATTTTCAACGATAAAATGATTGTAAGTGTAGCATCAAAAGTAAAGAATAATATAAAAGGAAAAGATGGTTTAGTAATACCCTATAGCACATCTATTTATTACTTTATAAAAAATATAGAAGATATAGCAACATCAAGTCAATATAGATATTTATTAGAACCAGATAGAATTCAAAACATTTCAGCAAATGATATGAGTGTATTATGTTCATGTATTAAAAAAGATATTAAAATGGACGATAAAACTGTAAAAAAAGGTATACATTCACTTCTAGTAGAATATAGAGAAGCATTTCAAAAGAATAATGAATATATAGTTAATGGCTTAGCTAATGAGCATACAAAATCAGAAGTAGATAGAATACGTAATCAAATTGATAAGTATGTTAGAAGTAATTATAAAGTTTTTAGGGACTTAGTGGCATGGGAACAAAGATATAATAAAGTTTTAAATAAACAGTTTATTAATGAAAAAGACAATGATAAAAAAATTGAATATTTTAAATTAATTTTAGATATTGGTATGGAAAAAGATCTTCGTGAAGGTAAAATAGATGATGGTGATATTTATAAATACTATGAACTTTATAGAAATAATATCACTATAAGTGATGAAGGTAAGATAATTGTAAAGGATGTAAATGATACTAAGATTAATAATTGCGTGAATAAACAAATAGAAAAAATTGGTAGTATTGGAAGAAAGTGATATTATGGCAAATGATAATACTAACTTAGAAAAATATCTTGAATACTTAGAATATCAGAGAAATTATTCTACATATACAGTAGATAATTATAGAGAAGATCTAGAAGAATTTTTCAGATATTTAGATAAAGAAAGATTAAATTATCTAAAGATAAAGTATTCTGATACCAGGTTTTATCTTATGTATTTAAAAGATGAGTGTAAAAACGATAATTCTACTATAGATAGAAAATTAAGTTCACTTAGAGGTTTTTACAAGTATCTATCTAAAAATAATTATATTGATAATAATATTTTTGCACTGATTAGTGGTCCTAAGAAAGCAAAAAAATTGCCGAGATATTTTGAATATAATGAATTAGAAGAATTATTTAATTCAATTGATACTGATACACCTATTGGACAAAGAGATTTATTAATATTAGAAATGCTATATGCAACAGGTGTACGAGTAGGAGAACTTGTAAATATAAAAGTAAAAGATATTAATACTAGTAATAGAACTATTTTGATATTAGGTAAAGGTAATAAAGAAAGAATAGTTAATTATGGTGATTATTGTGAAGATATCTTAGAAAAATATTTAAAAGATGGAAGATATGAATTAAATAAGAAAAATAGTGATTATTTATTACTTAATCATAATGGGGGAGTATTAACAGAACGCGGTGTTAGATTTCTTCTTAATAAAATAATTGATAATACCTCACTTACCAAAAGCATTTCTCCTCATATGATTAGACATTCTTTTGCAACACATCTATTAAATGAAGGGTGTGACTTGATAGCAGTTCAAAAATTATTAGGACATGAGAGTATCAGTGCTACCCAAGTTTATACTCATGTTAGTACAGATAGATTGAAAGAAGTTTATTATAATAGTTTTCCAAGAGCAAAAAAAGACGATTAAATAACTAAATTTATCGTTTTTTCTTTCTTTTTTTCATTATTTTAGATATAATTAAATTGGTATGGAAGCTGGTGAAAGTTATGGATTTTACTTTTAATACTAAAGAAGAGTTATATACTAGAATTAGACCTGCCTTAAATGCAAAACTTCAAGAGTTAAGACGATTAAATTATAGTAATATAACAGAAGAAGATATTTGGAATTATCTAAGTATAAATAAATGGAGTAAATCACATGGCTTAATGCTTTCTGATATTGTCAGTGATATCATTCATGTGGACAATAAAAAATTAGATGAATTTGTTAAAAACAAGAAAAGAGGTACAGTATGACAAAGAAAAAGACAAAGAAAAAAACAGGGAGTAAGGTAGTATTTTCATCTATATTACTATTACTAGTTATAGGAGTTATATGTTTCCTATTTGTTCCATTATTTAAAAATTTAAATTTTGGATTAGATTTACAGGGAGGATTTGAAGTTTTATACAAGGTTAAAAGTATTGATGGTTCTAAAATGAACAAAGAAAAATTAACTGCTACATATAAAACATTAAGTAAAAGAATTGATTCACTTGGAGTTAGTGAACCAGAAATTATCCTAGAGGGTAGTGACAAAATTAGAGTAAAACTTGCTGGAGTAAAAGATGCAGAAGCTGCTCGTAAACAACTATCTACAGTTGCTACATTATCATTTAGAGATACAGATGACAAATTATTAATGTCAAGTGATGTATTAAAAGCAGGTGGAGCAAAAGTTTCTCAAGATTCTGGAGGTAATCCTGCAGTATTATTATCTGTTAAAGATAAAGATAAATTTTATGATGTTACAAATAGATTATCTAAAACAGAAAATAAAACTATGGTTATTTGGTTAGATTATGAAGAAGGAAAAGATTCATATTCTAATGAACAAGGTAATTGTGGTACAGACGCATCTAGTTGTTTAAGTGCTGCTACTGTTTCACAAGGTTTTGCAAGTGATGTAATTATTCAAGGTGGTTCGACACATCCTTTTACACAAGAGCAAGTACAAAACTTAGTTGATTTAATTAATAGTGGATCACTACCATCAAAAGTTACAGAAATATCATCTAAGACTGTTGGTGCATCTTTTGGAGATTCAACATTATCAAAAACATTAGTTGCAGGTATTGTTGGTATTTCATTAATTATCTTAATAATGATTAGTGTATATCATTTTGCTGGATTTATATCAAGTCTTGCTATTATGTTATATACATTCTTAGTATTTGGTGTGTTCTGGTTAATTGGTGGTGTTTTAACATTACCTGGTATTGCTGCATTAGTACTTGGTATTGGTATGGCAGTAGATGCTAATGTTATTACATTCTCAAGAATAAAAGATGAATTATATAGTGGTAAGAGCTTACAATATGCATTTAAAGAAGGTTCTAAAACATCTTTAAGAGCAATCCTAGACTCAAATCTTACAACACTTTTAGTAGCAATAATTATGTTCTATTTTGGTGAAAGTAGTGTTAAGGGATTTGCTACAGTATTAATCATTACTATATTAGTAACAATGTTTACTATGGTATTTATTACAAGAGTTTTATTAAATTTATTTATTAAGACTGGATATTTTGATAATAAAACTAATATATTTATTAAAGTTAAGAAAAAGGATATTCCTGATGTATCTAAAGGTGAAGAAGTTATTAAAAATCCATTTAAAAATGTTAATTTCTTATCAAAAACAAAGATTTTTGCAAGCCTTTCAGTAATTATAATTATTGTTGGTGGAATATTCTTAATGACAAAAGGATTTAATTTAAGTGTTGATTATAAAGCAGGTAGTGATATTACTATTGAAACTGATGCAAAATTAACTGAAAAACAAATTAAACAAGATATAAAAGAATTAAACTTGAAAGCTACAGATATTACTGTTACTAAAGATGAAGCTATGATCAAAGTAACTAATGTCTTAGATCAAGATAAAGTAGTAGGAGTAAATAAATATTTTGAAGAAAAATATCAAGCAAAGGTAAATATTGGAGTTGTATCTAATGTTGTTAAACAAGAACTTATAAAGAATGCAATATTATCAGTTTTACTTGCTATGATAGGTATAATAATTTATATTTCAATAAGATTTAAATTCAGTTATGCAATTTCATCTGTTGTTGCACTTGTACACGATGTTTTAATGATATTTGCAGTATTTGCTATTACAAGATTAGAAGTATCTACAATGTTTATCGCAGCAATTCTTGCTATAATCGGATATTCTATTAATGATACAATTGTATGTTTTGATAGGATAAGGGAAAATATTTCAAAAACTAAGAAAGTTACAAGTGATAATATTAAAGAAATATGTAATGAAAGTATAAAAGAAACATTTACAAGAACTATTTATACAACAATTACAACATTACTTCCAATACTTGCACTTATATTCTTAGGTTCAAGTGGAATATTTACATTTAATATTGCTATGTTAATTGGATTAATTGTTGGTACATATTCATCAATCTTCATAGCGACAGCATTATTTGCATATTTAGAAGCTAAAGCTTTAAAAAATCCAAATAAGAAAAGTAAAAAAGTATATAAAGATGATTTTGAAGAAAAGAACATTAAAGGGGTTAATTGCTAGGAGGTGAAATCCTATGACAAAAACAAAGGATTCAACTACTATTGATGATCTAGTGGTAAGATTAAAAACATATATTACAAACGAAGAAGAATTAGAAGATATAAAATGTGCATACTACTTTGCAGAAAAAATGCATGCTGGACAATTTCGTAAAAGTGGAGAACCATATATAGTTCATCCAATAAATGTTGCAATAATTCTAACAACTATTTCAGCAGATAGTGATACTATAAAAGCAGCATTAATGCATGATGTATTAGAAGATACTGAGTGCACTGCAGAAGATATGGAAAAAGAATTTGGTAGTGAAGTTACAAAGTTGGTTCAAGGAGTTACAAAACTTTCAAAAATCAACTTTTCTACTGAAAATGAGTATTTAATAGATTATTATAAAAAAATAATTGTAGGTATGAGTGAAGATGTTCGAGTTATAATTATAAAACTGGCTGATAGATTACATAATATGAGAACACTTTGGGCACTTCCTGAAGCAAAACAAAAAATAAAAGCTAAAGAGTCATTAGAAATACTTGCACCTATTGCTCATCATTTAGGTATTCATAAGATAAAAAGTGAATTAGAAGATTTATCACTTCGCTACTTAAAACCTGATGTATTCTATGATATTGCAGAAAAATTAAATAAAACTAAATTAGAACGTGACAAAACAGTTTATGAGATGATGGATGTTGTTACAAGCCTATTAACAGAACATAATATCGTTCATGACATAAAAGGACGTTCTAAGAGTATTTATAGTATCTATAATAAATTAAATAAAGGAAAGAAATTTTCAGATATTTATGATTTACTAGGATTACGTATTCTAGTTAATACTGAACAAGAATGCTATTTAGCATTAGGAATTATTCATTCTAAGTTTAGACCACTACCAAAAAGATTTAAAGACTATATAGCGATGCCAAAACCAAATATGTATCAATCACTACATACGACAGTTTTTGGACTTGATGGTTACTTATTTGAGATTCAAATAAGAACACATGAGATGGATGAAATTGCTGAAAATGGTGTTGCATCTCATTGGGCATATAAAGAACATAAAGATGCTAAGACTACAATGCAAAATACCACAGAACAAAAATTACAATTCTTTAAATCAATAATGGACTTAAACAATGATAAGATGAGTAGTGAAGAGTTTGTTCATAGTGTAAAAGATGAAGTATTAAATAATAATATATATGTATTTACTCCTAAAGGTGATGTAATGGAACTTCCAAAAGGTTCTACACCAATAGATTTTGCCTATAAAATTCATACAAGAGTTGGTGAAACGACTGTAGGAGCAATTGTTAATAATAGTATTGTACCTCTTAACTATGAACTTAAGAATAATGATATAGTAAAAATTAATACAAATAAGAATGCTGCACCATCTAAAGAGTGGTTAAAAATTGCAAAAGCAACACAAACTAAGAATAAAATTAAGAGTTATTTTTCTAAGAATGAAAGAGAATTATATATTGAACGAGGAAAGTATACACTTGATACAGCTTTAAGAAAGAGAAAAATAACAAATACTGATTTCTATAGTGATGAGAATATTAAAAAGATATTAGATACTCTAAAACTAAAAGATTTAGATGATTTATATTTAAATATTGGTAATGGAAGACATTCATCAAATACAGTAATTAATATTATTGATACATATGTAGAAACAGCGCCACCAAAAGTTGCTAAGATGCAGATAAAACCAGACTATAATGTTGATACAGATTTGATAGTTGCAGGTATTGATAAAGTTAGAGTAGGCCTTGCTAATTGCTGTAGTCCTGTTTATGGTGATGAAATAATAGGATTTATTACTAAAGGAAATGGTATAACAGTTCATAGAAGTAATTGTCATAATATTTCGATGTTAGAGGAACGAATCGTTAATGTTAATTGGAATGAATTTGCTGAAACTAATAAGAAATATTTTACATCACTAGTTATATATACAACTGAGATGGATAATAAAACAGCTGATATTGTCGCAAAAACTGCATCTATAAATATTAATATAGATGGAATTAAAACAATTGGTAAAGATAAAGGAATTATTTATTCAATTGATGTTTATGTTAGAGATATCGAGCAATTAAACAAGTTAGTACTTGAATACAATAAACTATCATATGTTAGTAGAGTAGAGAGGTTAATGCGATGAGAGTATTAGTTCAAAGAAGCAAAGCCTCATCTGTTAGTGTTGATAACAAGGTAGTAGGTAGTATTGAAGAAGGTTATGTAATATTTGTTGGTTTTACCGATACAGATACAGAACAAATAGTAGATAAAATGGTTAAAAAAGTGCTTAATTTAAGAATATTAGATGATAGTAATGGTGTTATGAATGAATCAATATTAAATCATAAGAAAGATATTTTATCAATATCACAATTTACATTATATGCAGATTCTAAAAAAGGGAATAGACCTAGTTATATTAAAGCACTAAGTGGAGATAAAGCCATAAAATTATATGATTATTTTAATAAAGAATTGAAAAAGTATGTAAATGTTGAAACAGGGATTTTCGGTGCCGAAATGGAAGTTAAAATTACAAATGATGGTCCAGTTACCATCTTATTGGAGGTTTAATTATGACAAGTAAATTAAATTATAAATTAATTAACTTAACTGCATTGATGTTACTTTTGTATATCGGTTTTTCAAATGTAGAAGTTTGGATAAATGTTTTAACAAAGGCGAGTTCAATACTGTTACCATTCTTAATTGCATTTGCATTTGCATATGCTTTGGAACCAGTTATAAATTATTTAAAGAAAAAAGGTTTAAAAGAATGGATGGCAGTTCTAATTGTAGTATTAGTAGTAGTTTTAGTATTTATTGGACTTTTAATTGCTACTTTACCACTTATTTATGATCAGTTAATGTTACTATCTAAAAATATAGTAGAAATAACAAAAGAATTCTCAAAAGAATATAATATTAATCTTGCTGGATTTAATATTAAAATAACAGATTATATAGATGATGCTACAAAGAATATCGGCAGTTTCTTAAGTACTGGTGCAATAGCAGTATTAAATGGTTCATTTAGCTTTATTGGAAGCTTTTTAGTAGGTTTTATCGCATGGATTTATTTCTTAGCAGATATGGATAATATTAGGGATAAAATAAAAGATGTTACTAGAACTATTTCAGAAAAATTCTTTAATTATATAAAATGTTTAGATGTAGAAATTGGTAATTATATTAAAGGTTTAGCAATATTTATGGTTATTCAATTTGTTGAATACTCATTTCTTTTCTGGTTAGTAGGACATCCAAACTGGTTATTATTAGGAATTCTTGCTTGCATTACAACGGTAATTCCATATTTTGGAGGTTTAATTACAAATATCATTGGTATTATCACAGCATCTGTTGTATCAACACCACTTCTAATAGGTACAATAATTATATGTATTGTATTCCCACAATTAGATGGATATGTAATATCACCAAGAATCTATGGTAAAACTAATAATGTAAATCCACTTATCACAATAATGGCAGTATCTATTGGTGGTTCCCTTGGAGGAATATTAGGAATAATAATTGCTTTACCAGCTTATTTACTTATAAGAGCGACATATCATTTCTATCATAGAGATTTTGCTAAAAGTGTTAAAAACTTAAAGAAGAACATGTAAGTTCTTCTTTTTTTTGAAAAAACGGATGGAAAACACAAACAAAAGCTAATAATATTATATGACTACTTAAAAATAAGTAGTTTTTATTTTGAAAGAGAAAGGATATCAAAATATGGTAGAAGAAAAAATAAATGAAGAATTTAGCACAGAAAATAAAAATTGGATTTACTAATTTAAATGGATTTTCTGAACGTAATTTAAAGAGAATGAAAAGATTTCATAATGAATACAAAGAATATAAGATTGTGCCACAGCTTGTGGCACAATTGCCATGGGGACATAATATTTCTAGACTATAATTACTATTTAAAAAACAACATAAAAATATAGCCTATAATAAATGATATATATGTTATTTTCTTTTGTTTATATGATAATGAATTAGGAACTAATTCTACTAGTGAAATATAAATCATAATTCCTGTAGTTAAAGCTAGTATAATGCCGATAAAACTATCATTTATATACCTATACATAAATATATAAGTTAGTAGTGCACCTAAAAACTCAGAAAAACCAGATATTATAGTATAAAACCAAGCTTTTTTCTTACTGTTAGTAGAATAATATATAGGTACTGAAATAGATATTCCTTCTGGTATATTATGAAATATTATTGATAAAGCAAGTTGTAATCCTAGATTAATGTTAATAGTAGTAGTACTAAAGGTTAAAATACCCTCAGGAATATTATGAATCATTAAAGCAATAGAATTCATAATACCTAGTTTATATAGTTTATTATCTATATTTTTTAAGATCTTATTAATTATTTTTGATATTAATATACCTATAAGTACAAAAAGTATTACTGACAACAAATTATTTGTTAGGTTAAAACTCTCTATTAATAAAGAATTTATAGAAACCGATAACATAACACCCGCAGCAAATGCTAATGATAATGATATTAGTATATTTATATTTTTAATTTTAAAATATATAGGTATTAAGCCAAGTAAAGTAGATAAACCAGCTATAAAAGTAACTAAAAAAGAAAAAAATACGATATTCATATTATTTATATATTAGTTATAACTGCAAATATTCTTAAATTTCTTGATAAAATAAGAAAAATATGGTATTTTTAAAGCAAATGGTGGTGGTAGTGTGATTTTTAAAGAATATAGGGATGATTATGATCTATTAGAGAATATAACACCAATTGGATTAGACACACTTGAATTATTAGAAAATTACTTAGATTATGCAATACATACTACGATTATTAAACAATTACCTGATATTGATGATGAAAATGAAAAATTTTGGGCTAAAGAAATACTAACTGGATACATCAAAGAGGGTACTAATTCATTTACTTCTAAATATAATATCAGATCTAATATGAATGATATAGATTTAAGAGATATAATTCATATATTTATGAAAAATTCTATAGAATATATGGTTTATAAAGAACTAGTATTACGTGAAGAAGAAATTTATCCTGAAGAACACGTTGTATCACTTATATATGATAAATTAAATTATAATGAATATGATAGTGCTTTAAAAATAATTACTACAAATCCACAATATAAAAAAGCATTAATTAGAAATTATATAACATTCAAATATGGAAAACATAATAAAGATAAAATATATATGCTAGCGAGCTGTGGTAAATCAGAAAAAGGTTTAACTGCTTTAAAGAATTTAGAATTTCATATAAGTGATAGTTCTAAGGTAGAGGGAAGGTTGTAAAAAAATGAATTATGATTTAGTAATGGAAAATCAGATAAAGGAAATTGGCAATAATATACCAACATTACTATTACATGCTTGTTGTGCACCATGTTCATCTGCTTGTATTGAACGTTTATCAAATATTTTTAAAATAACAATTCTTTATTTTAATCCAAATATTTCAGATGAAAAAGAGTATCAAAAAAGATTAGATGAACTACATAAATTTGTATCAAGTTTTAAAACAAAATATGAAGTAAATATAATAGATGGAAGATATAATCCAGATGAATTTTTCAAAATGAGTGAAGGATTAGAAAAAGAACCAGAAAGAGGAGCAAGATGTTATAAATGTTATTATCAAAGATTAGAAGAAACAGCTAAAGTAGCAGAACAAAATAATTTTGATTTTTTTGCAACAACGCTTTCACTTTCACCATATAAAAATAGTAATTGGATTAATGAAATAGGAGAAAACTTAGATAAAAAATATAATAGTACTTATTTATATTCTGATTTTAAAAAGAAAAATGGATATAAAAGAAGTATAGAATTATCTAAAGAATATGATTTATACAGACAAGATTATTGTGGGTGTATATATTCAAAAAGAAATAAAATAGGAGATTAATATGGAATTATTTTCAGGGGATAAGGAAGTTATTAAAAAAGATATATTAGAATTAACTGATGCAGTTAATCACAGTAGAAATAGTTCTGAGTCAATGCATATTTATAATTTGCTTCAAACACTTAGTTATTTCTATAGTTTTTTTGATGAAAAAGGATATGATTATTTTAAAAAAAGTACTTATAATTTTAAAGATTTCGTTTCAAAACAAGATGCAATTTTTAGTAGTAAATTAAAAAGAGCAAATAAAAATTATATTGAGAATAAACTATTTCATCAAGAATTTATAGATTCATTAATGGATGGTAAAACAATAGAATATCCTACTAGTTTACTAGCTATAACAAATGATTATGATTTTAATGATAAAGAAATGTATGATATATTAACTAGTTTTTTAAATTCTTATAATAGAGGTTCTAATAAACTATTAGATCAGTTAATTGAGGAAAAAAGAATCCATAAAACATCTTTATATGGTGATACAAGAGGAATAACAATATCTAATTATTATTTAGAAAATTATCATGTATTTATATCAGATGAAGATAATTTAGAATCCTTAATAGCGCTTGTACATGAATTTGGACATGTAGTAGATTCCAATAATTTATTACATAGTTTTCCAAAAAAAGTAGCCTACAATTACTTTATAAAATCATCATTTTTAGAGACTATTTCATCATTGTATGAAAAAGATTTTTGCGATTTTCTAATAAAAGAAAAGATATATCCTAATGCTACTAGAGAGTATTTAGTTGATTATTATCACTCTATGTATACTATGTTTGATTATGCAGAAATTACTGCTAGTTTGCCTGATAATTTGTTAAAAAATCAAAAATATAGATGTATTAGTAAAGAAAAATTAATAGAAAAATTATATGAAACAAATTATTATGTTAATGAAGAGGATATGCCATATCCCTCAGAGTTAGAAATGTATAGTGATATAGAATATGGATATGGTAAGTTTCTAGCCACTTATTTTTCTTATTTAAAAAAGCATGATACTACTAAGTTTAGTGAACAATTTGATAGATTTTTAAATATTAGAGGAGACTATTTTAGACCTGATTTTTTAGAATATATTGGTACTAATAGAAATGATGCTATAAAAATAGTGGAAGAAGAAATTAACTCTTCTACTAGTAAAGTAATTGTCAAAAAAACTATATAATATATTGTTAATAAATAAAAACTATTGTATAATATAGGTGTCTTCTGCAAGAAGAGTAAATATTTTTATTTTTTAGAGAGTGTATGGTAGGTGTAAATACATAAATATTAATATTGAAAGACACTTGTGTAAGTGAAGACCAGGTAACTCTGTTATAGGTATTTAAGAAGTAATTAAGGTGGCACCACGAAGAGATTCGTCCTTATGTTGGTGGCATCTTTTTTGTTATAAAGGGAGGAATAATTATGATAACAAAACCAAAAGGATGTAAAGATATTTATGGATATGATGCTAAAGTATGGAAGTATATATGTAATGTAGTTGATTCTGTAATGGAAAAATATAATTATGGATATATTCGTACACCTATATTTGAATCTAGTGAATTATATCATAGAGGAGTAGGTGAAACTTCTGACATTGTTACAAAAGAAACATATGATTTTACTGATCGTGGTAAAAGAAATATGACACTTCGCCCAGAAGGAACAGCAGGAATAGTTAGAAGTTATATCGAAAATAAAATGTATGGAGAGGAAAATCCTACTAAACTATATTATAATGGTACAATGTATCGCTATGAGCGTCCTCAAGCAGGTCGTGAAAGAGAACTTACTCAGTTTGGTGCCGAAGTATTAGGTAGTGATGATCCAATGATTGATGCAGAAATTATTTCATTACAATATAATATATATAAAATTTTAGGTTTAAAAGACGTTGTAATGCACATTAATTCTCTTGGAGATAGTGATTCACGTGCTAGATATAGAGATGCCTTAGTTAGACACTTTGCACCTCATATTAATGATTTTTGTGATGACTGTAAAACAAGACTTTCTAAAAATCCACTTAGAATTTTAGATTGTAAAGTTGATGGAGAAAGTGAAGTATTTAAAAATGCACCTACTACAATTGATTATTTAAATGAAGATAGTCGCATTCGTTTTGAAAAAGTAAAAGAATACTTAGATATATTACAAGTACCATATGAAGTTGATCCAAAAATTGTTAGAGGACTTGATTATTATAATCATACTGTATTTGAAGCAGTCATTGATGTAAAAGAATTAGGCGGACAAAATGTTATTGGTGCTGGTGGAAGATATAATGGTTTAGTTGAGCAATTAGATGGACCATCTACTCCTGGAGTTGGTTTTGCATCAGGTATTGATAGAATCTTAGTTGCTTTAGAAAAACAAGAAGTAAAATTACCAATAAAAGAAGGAATTGATTTATTCTTAATGTATGTTAATGATGAAGAAAAGAATTATGCTACATACTTAGCTCAAGAATTAAGATTAAATGGATTTAATGTTGATACAGAGTATACTTCTCGTAGTTTAAAAGCTCAATTTAAACAAGCTGATAGATTAGGTGCAAAGTTTATTGCGGTGTTAAATAGTGAAGATTTAGATAATAATGAAATTCGTATTAAAAACAATGAAACAAAAGAAGAAGAAATAATCTCAATCGATGCCTTAATCTTCTATTTAGATGAAAAATTACCATCTGAAGATGATTTATATGGTTTTGATGATTGTTGTTGTAACGACGAATGTAATTGTGGTGATGACTGTCACTGTACTGAAGAAGATAATTGTGGTTGTGGTGGACACTGTCACTGTCATCATGACGAAGAGGAATAAATATGGATAAAGAACAAGAAATAGAATTTGCTAAAAGAATAGTAAATGATGCTAATCATACATTTTTAAGTAAAGAAGATATTATATCCAATTTTGAAGAAAATAATATTTTAGTTAGTGATAGTAAAAATATTGGATTTGTATCTCATCTAGAATATGATTCTGTAAATAATAGAGGGGTTTTAACTTATGATGGAGAAAGATCTTTAAAAGATCAACAAAAAATACTATTATTAAATTACTGTGTTTTAATGCTAAATAAAGAAACTAATATAAAATACTATTATAAAGATATACCATCTAAGAGTAGTTTAAAAAGACTTAGTAGAAACATAGTAGATGCATCAGTTGATAAAGAATTTGGTAGTGGTTCTTTTAGTGATAATATGAAAGAAGGAATAAGAAAATGAAAAAGATTAATATAAATGAATTAAGTAATTACTTTGATCAAGAAATAGAAATTAGTGGTTTTGTTGAGAATATAAGAAATATGACTTGGGTACAATTTATTGTATTAAGAGATTTATCAGGAAAAGTACAAATTACAATTGAAAAAAGTGAAGAACAGAATAAAGAACTAGTAGAAATAGTTAATAATTTAACAGTAGAAAGTACAATTAAAGTTCGTGGTAAATTAGTTCAAAATGAAAAAGTTAAATTAAATGGAATGGAAATTATTCCTAATTCTATTGAAGTTACATCTAAAAGTGAATTAGAATTACCATTTAATTATAAAGATTTAAATAGTGCTAATATTGATACTAGAATGGATTATCGCTTTATTGAATTAAGAAATGAAAAGAATTTGCTTATGTTTAAAGTTCAATCTTTATTTGTACAAGCTATGAGAGATTATCTATATAATAATAACTTTACTGAGATTCATACACCTAAATTAATAGGTACAGCTTCAGAATCTGGTAGTGAAGTATTTGAAGTTAAGTATTTTGATGATAAGGCATATCTTGCTCAATCTCCTCAATTTTATAAGCAAATGGCCATGGCAAGTGGTTTTGAGAAAATTTTTGAAGTAGGACCAGTATTCCGTGCAGAAAATTCTAATACTAATCGTCATGCTACTGAATATACTTGTTTTGATGTTGAATTATCATATATTGATAGTTTTGAAGATGTCATGGAATTAGAAGAAAACTTATTAGTTGCTGGACTTACTAAAGTAAAAGAAGTATATGGTGAAAAAATCAAAGAAGTATTTGATGTTGATGTAGTAGTTCCTAAAACACCATTTCCAAGAATCAAGTTAGAAGATTTATATAAAGAATTAGCTAGTAGATATAATTATGAAATACCTAGTGAAGATATTGGAGATATGAATGCTGAAACTGAAAAACTTACATATAAATTTGCTATGGAAGAATATGGTTCAGAGTTTATCTTTGTAACTGATTTTTCTAAAACAAAAAGAGCATTCTATCATTTAAGAGAAAATGGTATACCTCAAGGATATGATTTAATCTGGAAAGGTATGGAAATAACAACAGGTGCTCAAAGAGAACATCGTTATGATATATTAAAATCTCAAGCAGAAGAAAAAGGTTTAAGTGAAGATGTTAAGTTCTATTTAGAATTCTTTAAATACGGATGTCCTCCACATGGTGGATTTGGTATTGGTGTAGATAGAATTACAATGTTATTATTAGGACTTTCTAGTATAAAAGAAACTGAGTTCTTATTTAGAGGACCAAATAGAATTAATCCATAAGGAGGAATATATATGAGTAAATTTAATGATTCAATTACACCACGTGATGTTGATTTTGCTAAATGGTATACAGATATTGTACGTGCTGCTAATCTGGCTGATTATACATCAGTTAAAGGTTGTATTGCAATAGAACCAAATGGTTATGCTATATGGGAAAAAATGCAATCAATATTAGATAAAAAATTTAAAGAACTAGGTCATGTTAATTGTCAGATGCCTTTATTAATACCAGAAAATTTATTTGGTCAAGAAAAAGATTTAATAGAAGGATTTGCTCCAGAACTTGCTTGGGTAACTGAAGTAGGAGATAAAAAAATGGAAGAACGCTTTGCTGTTAGATCTACATCTGAAACACTATTCTGTGATTATTATAAAAAACATATTACATCATATAAAGATCTACCTAAATTATATAATCAATGGTGTAATGTCTTTAGATATGAGAAAGAAACAAGACCATTTTTAAGAAGTAGAGAGTTTTTATGGCAAGAAGGTCATACAATCCATGAAACAGCCGAAGAAGCAATAAAAGAGGCAGAACAAATGGCAGAAGTATATAGATGGTTTCATCATGAAGTACTTGCCATACCTTCGATTATAGGAAGAAAGACAGAAAAAGAAAAATTTGCTGGAGCAGAATTTACTATTACTAATGAAGATTTAATGTATAATGGTGTCTGCTTACAAGATGGTACTTCTCATTACTTTGGACAAAAATTTGCTAAAGCTTATGATGTAAAATGCACTACTAAAGATAATAAAGAAGATTATGTATATCAAACATCTTGGGGAACAACAACAAGATTAATTGGTGGTTTAATTATGGTTCATTCAGATGATTATGGATTAGTTTTACCTCCAAGAATCGCACCAAGACAAGTAGTGATTATTCCAATAGGTGAAGATGAAGAAGTAATATCTTTATCAAATTCCTATAAAGATCTATTGTTAAATAACGATATAACAACATATATAGATGATTCTAATAAATCTCCAGGGTTCAAATTTGCAGAAGCAGAAGTAAATGGTATACCTGTTAGAATAGAAATTGGAAAAAGAGATTTAGATAATAATGTTATTACTGTTGCTCGTCGTGATACTAGAGAAAAAATTACTATCAGTAAAGATACTGAAATAGTTTCATATATTAAAGAACTACTAGATACAATCCAAAATGATATGTATGAAAGAGCAAAAAAACGCCGTGATGATTTAACATTTGAAGCACATAATATGAAAGAAATGGAAGATATTTTAAATACTCAACCAGGATTTATTCATGCTATGTGGTGTGGTGATGAGAATTGTGAAAACAAAATAAAAGAAATCAAAGGATGTAAGTCTAGATGTATTACAGACGATGAAGCAATAGATGATGTTTGTGTATGTTGTGGTAAAAAAGCAAAACATCATGTTATTTGGGGAATCCAATATTAAAAAGACACTTTGCACAAAGTGTTTTTTCTTAGAACATTTACAATTATTGTTGCATAGTTTATAATTATAATGAAAGAAGTGATAAGATGAAATATTATTGTTTAGGTATCAAAGGTACAGGTATGTCTACACTTGCTCAAATATTATATGATTTAGGTAATGAAGTAAGTGGTTATGATGATGCTAAAGATCATAAATTTACTGAAGAAGGATTAGAAAAAAGAGGTATAAAAATATACTATGATCAATGCCATGAACTAGATAAAGATACAATTGTAACATACTCGGTAGCATGCCCAATTGACCATAAAGAACTAGTTCGTGCAAGAGAATTAGGATTAACTATTAAAAAGTATAATGAAATAGTAGGAGAGATTACTAATTTATTTTCAACTATTAGTGTATCAGGAACTCATGGTAAAACTACAACTACATCAATTATTAGACATATACTAGAAAATAGTATTGGTTGTAACTATTTTGTTGGTTCTGGAGATGGTATGGTATCTAAAGAAAATAAATATTTTGTAATAGAATCTGATGAATTTAATCGTCATTTTCTAGCATATCATCCAACTTACACAATTATTACTAATATTGAAGCTGAACACTTAGAATGCTATAAAGATATAGATGATATTAGAAATACATTTGAAGAATTTGCATCAAAGACTAAAGAAGAAATTGTAGCATGTGGAGACAATCAAGAAGTAAGAAAAATTAATTATACTAAGAAAGTTACTTTCTATGGTTTTAATGATAATAATGATATTATAATTAAAAATCTTAAACTAGATAATCTAGGTTCATCTTTTGAATTATACTTAAATAATGAATTATATGGATCGTTTAGTATACCTTTATATGGCAAACATATGGTATTAGATGCTACTGCTGCTATTATATTGTGTAAAACTATTGGGATAGATGAAAAAGTAATAGAAAATGCTCTAAGAACATTTAAAAATGCCAAAAGAAGATTTGCTATAGAAGAAGTAAATGGAACAACAATAATAGATGATTATGCTCATCATCCAACAGAAATTAAAGTTACCCTAGAAGCAGTAAAACAAAAATATCCAGATAAAAAATTAACTGTTATATTTAAACCTAATACATATTCTAGAACAAAAGATTTTACAAATGAATTTGTTGATGCTTTATCAGTAGCAGATAAAGTATTTCTAACCGAAATAGAATCTAACCGTGAAAAACAAGAAGATTATCCTAATATTACATCACATTTAATTACTGATAAAATAGACAATTCTGAAATAATTGATGAAAAAGATACCGAAATTATTAAGAAATATAGAGACACCATCATATGTATAATGAGTTGTGCATCTGTTTCCCATTTAATAGAAAATATTAAAGAAACTCTCAAGTAGAGTTTTTTTATTGACTTTATAGGCAATATATGTTATAATATATAGCACTTAAGGGGGTAGGAGTATGAAAGACGAAAATTATACTGAAGACTTCAACGAAGAAGACGATAACTACTATGATGATTTGGAATATGACGAAGAATACGATTATTTGGATGATTATGGCGAATATGACGATAATGATTCAATGGAATATGATCGTAATTCTAATGATGATCAATATGATGAATATGAAGAAAAAGAGGAAAAAGAAACAACCACTGAAAAACATTACTACTTAAAAGATAGTATTAAGGGTATTATATTTATTATTCTTGTGATTATATTAGTAATTATACTATTAGGTTTCTTTAAAACTAATAAATCTAAGGTAAACAAGATTGATAAAAATGAAGTAAAAGTAATCAAAAAACTTGAAAAAGTTGATAATGATGATATTTTTAATAAGATGAAAGAATCAAGTTTAAAGTATTTTACTAAAGAAAAAATAGAAAGTGAAAATACGATAACACTTGGAACTATGAAAGAGTTAAATATTATTGATGCAGTTGATGATAAATATGATAATAGTAAGTCAGTATCAACACTTAGCGATAATAAACTTAGAATAGATGTATATCGAGATAATAAGAAAACAACTAAATCATATATAGTAGGAAATTATATATATTGTAAAGATACATACTATTGTGAAAAATCTACAGAATTAGAAAGTAAGTCATATGAGTATACTAAAGAAGGAAAGAAAAAACTTTCAGATTGGTCTGATTGGACTGAATATGAAGAAACATCATGTGATGTAAAAAATATTTCGTGTAAAAATGATGATATAGAATGTCTTACAGAAATAAAAACAAATACAAAACCAATTCAAGAAGAAAAAAACATGGTATATCAAACTTCTCGTAATGCATTTAAAACATTAACCAAAGAAGTTAAATTTACATGTAGTAATTATGACTATATAAAAATTAATGGGATTTATTATAGAACTGAGAAAAATAGTAATTTCAAGATGGTAGGAGCTATTACAAAAAATACAAAATCTAATTACTATAATTGGATATATAATGGTAGAAAGAAATTTCACAATCCACCTAGTGATACAATAAATACTCGTTATGTATTTGTAAATGAGGATTATTCAAATTGTGATAATACATGTAGTGATCATCCAGATTATTACTACGATGTATATAGTTTTAATAAACAATTAGTACAAGTTAATGATACAAATGAATGTAATAGTCTAGTAAATAGAGTAGTACCAAATTACTCAATTGAACAACAAAAAATTACAGTATCAAGAAATGAAAAACAATCCACAAATGTTTGTTATAAAAGTGAAAGAACAAGAAAATTAAGCCAAGAAGAAAATATTATGGAATGGAGTAATTATAATGATAAAAAGTTACTAAAAGATGGTTATAATTACACTGGAGAATATAAATAATTTAGGAGGAATATAAAATGGCAAAGAAACAAAGAAGAATGGGATTTTTAGAAAGTATATTAAAATCATATAGAGAGTATAGAGAAGAAAAAGAAGATGAATTAGACGATGATGATTTTGTTAGTGAAGATGATTACGTTGATGACGATGATGATTTAGAAAACAGTTCAACTTCAACTGCTGAAAACGATAAAGATAAAAAGAAAAAAGATGATAAAAAAGATAACGAAGATGATGAAGACAACGATAAAGATAAAAAGAAAAAAGATGCTAAAAAAGATAACGAAGAGGATGAAGAAAACGATACATATAGTGAGAGTCATGGAACACGTTGTTCATTAGATGACTTTGATGAAGAAGCAGATAATTGGAAAGATGGTATTCCAGTAGGTCATGTAATTGCTGGTGCTGGTGTTATTGCCATTGGTGCTATCATTGTAATGGGTGGTTATTCACTAGTTAAAATGGCTAAAAAAGGTATAATAAAAGAAGATGAAGATAAAACCACTGAAATAACTACTGAAGCGACTACAGAATATTATGATCCTACAACAGAAGAATTCACAGCAGAAATAGTAGCACCAGAAGAAGTAGTTGAAGAAACTAAAGATATTACTCAATATGGAGATATGGCTAACTTACTAGAAAATGCAAATCTTAGTGAAGAAAAGAAAACAGCTATTTCAAAGGTATGGAGTTATATTAGTTACTATAATACAACTGTTGCTAACCAAAATATTGAAGAAGGTAATCCAAATAAACTTGCAATTTCTTGGGATGAAGCAATGGCACAATATTTAATATATAATGGAGATATTCAAAATCCAGCAACAATATGCGCTATTTTTGATATGTATAAACTATCTCCAGAAAGTCTTAAAAATGATTTTGAAAATAGTACAAAATTAGATTATGAAGCATATCATATACTTAATCAACCAACTAGTAAATCAGTGTTATTTGCTGATGAAAGTGCTATTATTTATGATAAGTTTGAAGATACAATTAGTAAATTTAATTCAACTAGTAAAAGTGATGTAGAATTAAGAGAATCTATTGCAAATAGATTTAATAGCGATATCCGTGGTGATTTCAATCTAGCTGGTAACTATAGTTTTAATGATCCATATAAAATGCAAATGTTGCCTTTAACAAAAGCTATGTTTGAAATGATGAAAGGTATTAATTCAGAAACAAAACTTACAAAACATGAAAAGAAACAACTAAAGAAAGTTGATAATGTTGATGATATTATCGCAAATATTTGTTACTATAAAGTTGATACAGTAACAGAAGATGAATTTTCATATGAAGATATAAGAAATTTTGCTATACAACAATTAATTAATGCTGGTGCATATAATCTAGAAAATAGAGATGTTACAACATATGCTAAATATCAAGCTTCTATAAATACAGAAGAACAAACTGAGAAAGATTCTACTGAAATGACTACAGAAGAACAAACTACTTCAAGTGAAAAAACTAGTGTTAATAATGAAACTACTGAAAGTAAAAAGAAATCTAAGAAAAAGAAACAAAAAACTGAAAAAATCGATGATGATGATAAATCAGATGAAATACCAGCATGGATGTTAGAAGAAAACAATAAAAACAATAAAGAAAAGAAATCTAAGAAAAAGAAAGAAGAAACTAACACTAATAGTGAAACTAATAATAACGATGGATATATTGATGAAGATGTTCCAGAAGTACAACCTGATACACCAGATGTAAGTTACAATAATAAAGTAATTAACTCATCAGTTTCAAATATTAGTAATGATATGATGCAAAAATATTTTAATGCTGTTGCTACTGCAATAGTAGAAAATATGGCAAATAATACAGTTTCTAAAGAAATTGTTAAAGTAAAAACAATGTAAAAATTGACAAAAAGTGTAAAATATGATATAATGTGTGTACTTTGAAGGTAGGAACTTCAAATCCACATTACTATGTTGGGGGGTTGAATATATGAAGAATACTTATATATTCGAATATTTAGATGAAAATGATTTTAGAAAAAAAGAAAGATCAGTTAGAAAATATAATATGTTAGCTTATAAAAAATTAACATTTACATATTATCCAGAACTAAGACAAGGTAATTTCTTAGGAGAAGAAATTTCTAAAGATACTAAAGCAAAAACTATTTCATACGAATTAAAATTACCTACAGATGAGATGTTTGCTAAAGTTCATGGTGAAATTAGACTTCATTATACCGTTTATACTGATAAAGGAATAATATTGCTTACAAATATAACTCCTGAAGGTATATTAGATGAAGGTCACCGTGCAGAACTATCTACTTATAAAGGTGTAATGGTATCTAAAACAGATCCTGAAAGAGATATGTTTAAAATCAATTTACTAAATATGTTAGGTAAGTAATAGATAGTAGGTGTTATTAATGAGTAAAGAATTAATAATAAAAGATTTTAAAAGTAAATTAAAAGATGCTAGAGAATTTTGTCCAGGTATGTCAGATGAGATATATGAAATATGTAACTACATGTCAAATATTGCAAATGACACAGTTAAGCCAGAAACTATTGCTTTACTAATTGTCTGTATATTGGATGACATTTCAAAAAAGAAAAGTGGCTTTCCAAAAGCTACATTACCTGACTATTTAATTGTTCATGGTAATCAATGTATTGCCCAAATGCAATACTTTCCTCAAGTAATTGATGAAATTGCCAATGAAGAATTTGCAGAGAGTTTCAGAGAAATATGTGAAGACAAATTAAAAATGTATTGTCCAAAAAGAATTAGAGTAAGTCAAGAAAACAATTATCCGGAAAATATTGAAGTAGCAGTAAACTGGTGGGCAAATGCAATACAATCACCAAAAATGGACAATGGTACTGACATTTTTGCTATTTTCTCAGTAATGTTGGCTAATAAAGAATATACTCAAGAAGAAATAAGTGAATTTAAAGAAATTTTAGCAAACAATATAGAAAAAGAAATGAAAAAAAATAGGAGATGTACATTAGATGTTGATTATGGTCCTTGTGAGCTTTTACAAGAAGCTGGCAACAAAATAGGTATAAGCGATTTTGGATATCCTATTAAAACACATATGTTAATTACTGATGATCAAGTAATCGTAAGTGAGGGATACAAAGCACCTAATAAAACTATTTGGTCTAAAGAAAGAATTGAATATAAAATAAAAACAAAAGAAAAATAGAAAATATCTATTTTTTCTTTTTGTTTTGTGATATTATATATATAGTTTTAAAAGGAGGTAATAAAATGAGTGGACATTCAAAATGGGCTACAATTCATAGAAAGAAAGGATTAATTGATGCAGCAAGAGGAAAAGTATTTCAAAAACTAGCAAAAGAATTATTTGTTGCAGCTAAATCAGGTACACCAGATCCTGATCAAAATGCATCACTTAGAATGGTCGTTGAAAAAGCTAAAGCTGCTAATATGCCAAAAGATAATATTCAAAAAGCAATTGATAAAGCAAAGGGTGCAGGAGATAATGAACATTATGATCAAATAAGATATGAAGGATATGGACCTTGTGGAGTTGCTGTTATGGTAGATTGTCTTACTGATAATAAGAATAGAACAGCATCATTTGTAAGATCAACTTTCACTAAAAAAGGAGGAAACCTAGGTACTGATGGTTCTGTCAGCTACATTTTTGAAAGAAAAGGTTCAATTGTTATTCCTAATACCTACAATGAAGATGATATTATGCTTTCAGCACTTGATGCAGGAGCATTAGATATTGAAAATGATGGAGAAAACTATAACATTACAACTTCTCCAGAAGATATGTTAAAAGTAAAAGATGCATTATCTGAAGTAGGAGTAGATACCTTTTTAGAAAGTGAAGTAACATACTTACCTAATATGGAAGTAGAAGTAGATGATGAAGAAAAGAAAGAAAAAGTCATAGAATTAGTTGAACAATTAGAAGATTTGGATGATGTTCAAAGTGTATATTTTAATATGAAAGACTAAAAATAAGAAATTAAATATTGAAGATATAAAATTTTTTTGATATACTAGTAGTGTATAGTATTGGAGTGAGACTATGGCAAAGCAAAAATATAAAATTAATAATTATAATAATTCGTCATTATTAGTTGAAAATAAAAGACTTAGTAAAGAGTATAAAAGACAAGTTAGGTTTACTATCGTATCGGTGTTTTTTGTAACAATAGTAATGCTTTCAAGTGCCTATGCTATATTTTCTGACGTTCAAAGACAACAAGGTGATAATACTCTAACAGTTGGAAAATTAAAAATAGATTTCATTGATAATGAAAATGGAATGGGAAATATAGTTAATTTAAATGGTGCTTTCCCGGTTGATGATACTACAGGTAATGATACTACTCCATATACATTTAAAATTACAAATAGTGGAACATTAGATGCTAAATTCGTTATTAAAATATTAGATGATGAAGAAGTAATTACAAAAGATGGTTGTTCTAATAATCAATTATCAAAAGATAAGATTAGAGTTAGTATAAATAAAGGAACTCCATTTACTTTAAGTGAAAAAGAATCATTAGCATATATTATAGACCGTGGTAACTTACTAAAAGATGAAAGCAAAACATATGATATTAGAATATGGATAAGTGATCAATCAGGTAATGAAGTTTTAGGAAAACATTATCATGGTAAAATTGTAGTTGAAGGTGAGAACCTTGTAACAAATGAAAACATTCTTGGAGTTTATACTTACGATGATGAAAATGAAGCAACAAAATGTATTACAGGTGATGAAACAACTTGTTTAGCATCAAAATGTTATCAATCAAGATCTGCTAATGCATGTACTACTAATACAATTGTAAGATATAAAACTGGAGAAAATGAATCAAAATATTTTTATGTAATTTCTGATGTAGGACCTACAATGCAAATTAAACAGATAGATGAACCAACTAATGTTATTACAATAAACAAATAAAGAAAATCTAATTATAGATTTTCTTTTTCTTTTAGTTTTTCTATTCTTTCATAGATATCTTTTATTTCTTTTTCATATCCTATATCTCTTGGATGGTAATACTTTTTATTTCTTAATTTATCGGGCAAATACTGTTGTACAACAAACGCACCCTTATAATCATGCGGGTATTTATACTCACTTGAATCTGTTCTCAAATGCTTTGGTAGTGAGCCTACATTTCCATTTTCGACATCACTTAAAGCTTCATCAAAAGCCGTATGAGCAGTATTACTTTTTGGTGATAATGCCATTTCAGTGACAATAGTCCCTAAAGGTATTCTAGCTTCTGGTAATCCAACTCTTTCAGCAGCATTAATAGCAGCATCTAGTCTTGGACCAATAGATGGATTAGCTAAACCTATATCTTCATAGACTATAACACTTAATCTCCTATATATAGAATCTAAATCACCCTCCAATACTAACCTTGCTAAATAATGAAGAGCAGCATTGACATCACTACCTCTAATTGATTTTTGAAGCCCAGATAAAACATCATAATGTCCATCACCATTTTTATCAGAAAAGAATACTGGTTTATTATTAATTGCTTTTATCTTTTCTTCATCTACTTTTTTATCATCAGTAGAGTAGTATGCAATTTCTAAAAGATTATAAGCATATCTTAAATCATTACAAGCTAATTTTGCAATTAATTTGATTGATTTATCATCTATTTTTATTTCTTTTAAATCAGGATGTTTTATAGCATTCTTTAATGCCTTAATTATATCCTTTTCATCTAATTCTTTTAATTCAAATAACTGGCATCTACTTCTTATAGCGGGATTTATAGAGTGAAATGGATTAGAAGTAGTCATCCCTATTAGAGTAATTAATCCAGATTCTAATTGAGGTAATAATAAGTCTTGTTTATCCTTATTCATACGATGTATCTCGTCCATTATTAAAACAATACCATCATACATCTTTGCTTCTTCTATAACCACTTCAAGATCTTTCTTGTTATTAATAGTAGCATTTAAAAAACGATATCTAACACCTAAATCATTTACAATGGCATTAGCAATAGATGTTTTACCTATCCCTGGTTTACCATACAATATCATTGAAAATACTTTTTTATTGTTAACTAAATTAGTTAAAATTTTACCATTACCAATTAAATGACTCTGACCATAAACCTCTTTTAAAGATTTTGGTGCTAATTTTAGTGCCAAAGGTTTGTTATTCATAATAATCACCTATATATATTTTACTAAACTCTTAATCAATTTACTAGAAAAAAATAAAATATTACATTATAATATATATAGGTGATAGTATGGATATAACACTTGCAATAGATGATTTTATTAATTATTGTGTATTTGAAAAAGGTCTATCTGACAAAACAAAAGAATCATACATATATGATTTAACAGTATATAAAGAGTATTTAGATAAAAATAAAATTACTAAAGTTAATCATATAACTACTGAAGATATAGAAAAGTTTCTAAAAAACAGAATCAAAACTGAGAAAGATTCTACTGTTGCACATAATTTAACTGTAATTAAAAATTTTCATTCATACTTATTAAAAAGTGATATTATAAAAAAAGATGTTAGTGAAAACATTGCAAGACCAAAACTACAAAAAAAACTACCTAAAACACTAAGTATAGATGATATTGATAAATTATTAGATATAGAATTAAAAGATAATTATGACTATAGAAATAAAGCTATGATAGAATTAATGTATGGATCAGGACTTAGAGTATCAGAACTTATAAGTCTAGATATTCATAGTGTTGACTTTACTAATTGCATCATTAGAATTACTGGAAAAGGTAGTAAAGATCGAATAGTTCCAGTTGGAGAATATAGTATGTATTATCTAGATAAGTATTTAGAAATTAGAAATTCGATGCTTAAGGATGAAAATACTGATGCACTATTCTTAAATAATCATGGTAAAAGAATGACTAGACAAGGTTTTTTCAAAAATCTAAAAACCATACTTAGAAAAAAAGGGTTAAATGAAGATATATCACCACATACATTAAGGCACTCTTTTGCAACTCATCTACTAGAAAGAGGAGCTGATTTAAGAAGTATTCAAGAACTATTAGGTCACTCAGATATAGCAACAACAAGAATATATACCCATATTAGTGATAATATGGTAAAAAAAGAATATGAAAAATATCATCCAAGAGAACATAAGAACTAGTATATGCGTATTTGACTACATAGACTATTATATGATAAACTAACTACATAGGCTTTGAGGTGAGACAAATGAAATTTAAGAGAATATTTCTAATGGTATTAAATTCCGTTGGAGTAGGGGAAGCTAAAGATGCAGCTAATTATGGAGATATAGGGTCCAATACATTAGGACATATTAAGGAACAAACGGACTTATTTATTCCTAATTTAAAAAAGATTGGTTTTTTAGATACGATTAATATGAATGAAAATAGCAATGTTGATGCATATTATACTATCGCAGAACCAAATAATGCTGGTAAAGATTCTTTAAATGCTCATTATGAAATGATGGGTATTACAAATAATATAGAGTTTAGAACATTCAATGATGGATTTCCTACAGAATTATTAAATGAAATTGAACAAGTTACAGGTAGAAGAGTAATAGGAAATATTTGTTGTAATAATGATAGTATAATTAAAGAATTAGGAGAAAGACAACTTAATTATGGTTCTCTAATTGTATATACATCTGCTGATTCTGATTTACAAGTAGCTGCTCATGAAGATGTAATTCCAGTTTCTGTTTTATATCAGTATTGCGAAAAAATAAGAGCAATTACTCTACGTGAAGATTGGAGAGTAGGGAGTGTTATCGCTAGACCTTTCTTAGGAAGCAACGGACACTATCGTTTTTCTAATAGTGGAAGAAAAGATTATGCCGTAAAGCCTCCAAAAAGGACAATTTTAGACGATTTAAATGATAATAGGTATAATGTTATAGCAATAGGTAAAATTAACGATATATTTGGTGGTAGTGGTATAAATAAAAGTATTAAAGCTACAACTAATATGGAAGCAGTTAATAAACTTAGTGATATTATGGATAAGAGTTTTACAGGGTTATGTATGGTTAATCTACCAGATTTTGATTCTTTATATGGTCACGCTAGAAATGTAGATGGTTATGCTAAAGCATTAGAAGAATTAGACGTGGAAATTCCAATGATTATTAATAGATTAGAATTAGATGATTTATTAATAATTACGGCAGATCATGGTAATGATCCAACA
The DNA here is from genome assembly GCA_902784095.1 of uncultured Erysipelotrichaceae bacterium. Classification (GTDB taxonomy): domain Bacteria; phylum Bacillota_I; class Bacilli_A; order RF39; family UBA660; genus UMGS995. The sequence goes on from CACZTK010000060.1 coordinate 34,348, forward strand.
TATCAAGGTACTGATCATACAAGAGAAAATGTACCAGTAATTTTATATAGTAGAAGCTTTTTAGAACCAAAAATATTGCCTAAATTAAACACACTAGCTGATATAGGAGCAACTATTGCAGATAATTTTAATGTATCTTCACCTGAAATTGGCAAGAGCATATTAAGTAGTTTAAAATAGAGTAGGAGAGACTACTCTTTTTTTAATTATTAGATTAGTTTATTACCCCTAAAACTTATATAAGTGATTTATATATATAATGATAATAAACTAAAATTAGTAAAATATAAGAAATAAGAATCATATAAATAATAGTATTATTATATGATAGTAATGTAATAAAAATATTGATACTCCCCCTCTTCTATTATTTATAAATTAATAGGAGTGTAGTAGAGGAGTATATCCCTACAATTTAATTAAATTAAATTAAATGCATAATTATCCATCTATTAAAAGATAAATCGCTTAGAATCCATTATAATAATCATAGATATACAATCTATATATAAATATATTAAATGTAATCTAATTCAGATTGATTATATATTTATTAGTAATTATACATTATATATAATAGAATTGTATTATAAATATAAAATAGTAATATCTCTATTTGTTTACAAATGGATAACTTATAATGTATTTAAACTAAATACGATACTTCCTATAATTGATATTATGTTAACTTCTTATTTATAAATAAAATATATACAATTATATATATCTTATTTAATTAATAACGATTTTAGATTCTTTTTAGGTACCATTGTATTCATTAAACTATTAATACTAGATAAATACTCCTCTGTATCAATATAAAAGTCTTTCAAACTATCTTGTTCAGAATCTAATACTTCTGATACATATTTATCTTTTTCTTGTAAATCAGATATATTTATATGTTTAAATACTTTCTTATTATGATTATTAAATAAAGTAGTAATATCTTCATCTGGATTATTCATTATCTTACTATAATCACTATAGCTTACATAGTAATTAAATTCACCAATCCTATATTCATCTATATCTATACTTCTTCCATATATTACTATATCTTCTTTATCACATTTATTATCAAAATAATTTTCAAATTGTATAAATAAACCAGATGTTGGACAATATCCATAAAAGCCTTCATTATCTACACATGTTATTTGATGGTTAGCATATACTCTATTACCAAATAATGAATTTAATCTAACAATACCATTCTTGTGTTTTTTACGTCTATAAGTAGCCACATAGGTATTGTACCCATTCTCCCCTGCTCTACCCTCTAAATCAGTTAAAAATGAGCTCATATGGCGGCATACATATGATCCTGTAGCAACATAACATCCTTCCAATTCATCCAAATCCATAAATGATGATATATTTAAATTAGAATTATATATATGTCTAAATGAATTATCGTAACCATGTTTTTTATTATATGATAAGTAACCATTATCTAGCATCTTTTTATAAGCAAATGCTATCATATCAACATCTGTAATATTTAGACTTGCCAAAAATTCAATATATCTATCTAAATATGAATTATATAAAGTCATACAATTATTATATGTTTCTGTTGTCCTAAGCATTGAATATAATAATTCTTTAACTATATTACCATTATCACATACTTCTGTTATTAATTCTTCCAATTTTACAAAATCAATACCTGGTTTTAACGATGGTTTTTCTTTTTCCTGACAAGCCATATATATTCCTTCTTTACTGACAACATATTATACAATATAAAAATAAAAAAAGCAATTGCTTGCTTTTTATACTTTTCTTGATTGTATTTCTGCTATTTTTTCTAATACTTCCTTAGCATTTCCTTCATTTATTTCAGTATATCCTAATTCTTTTAATGCTTGTATTTTAGCAGTATTTAATTCCTGTGTTCTACTTAATTTTTCTTCATTTTTATGTTCAATATCTTGAACAAATCTCTTATGGGCATCTGCAATCTTAGTTCTAGATGAACCACCATTATTATATAATGTCATTGCACTAAACATAATACTTTCAAAAATAAATTGTTGATCTTTATTATATACAAATTCAAGTGGATCAGTAAATCCTAATGACTTAGACATATATGCTAATAGATATTCTAATTCTTTATTATTTTCCATAGATTGTAAGAATTGGTATAAATAACAATATGTTGTATATGTATTCTTTGTTTTATCATCTGATAATTTTTCTTTTAATAAGTTAATTATGTCTGATAGTATTTCTTGTTCTTTCTTATTGAAACCTCTTAAATCAGCTAAAACTTCTTTATCTGCAGAATTTTTAACGCCTTCATTAAGACGAGATTCTACATCTAAAATATATTCTCCAGTTACTTCTAATTTACTTAGTTCTTCTTCAGAACTTACATTTAACAAACTAAGAAGTTTTACAGACTTTTCTTTTGGCCATTCTGCCAAAGTAGGTAATGAAATATAATTATATAACATTTGTCTTGATACTCCTAAATATTTTGCTAAACGAACTTTACTAACTCCAATTTCTGATAATACTTTGTTTATATTTTCCATTATGTTACCCTCCTAATATAATTTTACTAAGGTTTACACAAATAGTCAAGAAAAAAGTATGTAAAACACTTTACATACTTGAAAAATATATTTTTTTTGGTATAATGAAAACCTATAAATACCATAATTTCTCATTACTTTTTCTTACTTCTTTGATTATTCCTCCACCAATACAAATATCATCTACATATAATACACATGCTTGTCCAGGTGTTACTGATTTTACTTTATCATAAGATACTAAAATATTACCATCATCTAAGTATTCTAAGTTTACTGGAACATCTTCTTGTCTATATCTAAATTTTGCTGTACACTTACTTGGTCTTAAATCACAATTAATATTAACTGTATCAATTATACAACTATCAGAATATAAATATTCATTATCTCCAAATGATATATATAAAACATTTTTCTCTAAATCTTTACCTACAACAAACATCTTCTCTTTATTGCCACCAATATCAAGCCCTTTTCTTTGTCCAATAGTATAGTACATTAGACCAATATGTTCTCCCACTTTCTTATTAGTAGCAATATCTATAACATCACCAGGTTGAGCTGGTAAATAGTTTTTTAAGAAATTCTTAAAATTTCTTTCTCCAATAAAACATATACCAGTAGAATCCTTTTTGTTTGCTGTAATTAAACCTTGTTGTTCTGCAATTAATCTAACATCTTTTTTTTCTATATCTCCAAGTGGAAATATAACATTTTCTAATTGCTTATTACTCAATTGTGATAAGAAATATGTTTGATCTTTATTTTGATCTTTAGAACGTTTTAAATATCCATCTTCCATCTTAGCATAATGACCAGTAGCAATATAATCGGCACCCAATTTTTTAGCTTCTTTTACAAAGTAATCAAACTTAATATACTTATTACACATTATATCAGGATTAGGAGTTCTACCCTTTTTTAACTCATCTAGAAAATAAGTAAAAACGTAATCCCAATATTCTTTAACAAAATCTACTCTATGAAGTTCTATACCTAGTTTTTCACATACTTTTTTAGCATCATTATAGTCTTGTTCTTGAGGACATATGTTTTGATTATCAATATTTGGATTGCCTAATATATCATTATTTACTAATGAATCCCAATTACGCATAAATAATCCTTCTACTTCATATCCCTGTTCTTTTAATAAATATGCTGCAACAGAAGAATCAACTCCACCAGACATTCCTATAACAACTTTTTTGCCCATAGACATCACCTAGGCATATTATACTATATTATTTAATATTTGAAAAGTTTTAGTATTAAAGGAATTACATATATTTCTAAAATACTACTTATTAAAATAAATATAATTGAGATAATCATTATCTTTATATATTTCTTCATAATATTTCTAAAGCTTATATCTTTCTTTGTAAATAACAATTTATTAAGATTCTTTGAAAAAGTAATAGCATAATAACTAATATATGTAATAGAAAATAAGTTCAAAAGTAATGGTATTATATAGAAAAAAGCAATTAATATACCCTTAAATTTATACATATATATAATACTACTAATACTAAAACCTAAGATAAAACTCTTTATTATTAATACTAATATAATAATAGGAATTCCTATAATAGAAATACCTAATAGCCAAATAAGTAATATGCATAATATATTACTTGAAAGACATTTTATAAAAGCACTAGAATAATCTATCTTTGATAATGAAGAAAAGTATGTTTTGATTGTATCTATCACTATTTTTTTATCATTACTTGATATAATTGCCATATAAAGTATTCCAAATAGTACTGATATGCTTATAATAATTAGTATTTTAAGTAATAACTTATTTTTTAATTTTCTTCTTATTCTATATTTCTTCATATTTTCACCTACTCTATCATATGAGAATTTATAAAATAAAATGTTTTAATTGATAGACAAAATAATTCAAATATTTTATAATTATTATGAGGTGTAAATATGAATGATAAAGTTATAAAAATTGTATCAATCATTTTGGTAATAATAATGTTACTTGGATTCTTTAGTATTCTTAGATTTATATAAAAACTTCACATTTGATTGTGAAGTTTTTTATTTTTCTACATATCCTTCCAACTCAGGAGTAACATCATATTTTTCACTACTAGTATATCTATTTATAATATCATTAATTCTTTTTTTATCTTTTGAAAAGTATAATAACAGTAATCCACCAATACGATTAACAGTATAGCTTTCTAATTTTTTTAAATCTGTCTGATCAATATTGTACTTAGAGCATATTTCAACAAGAGGACCATCCTTTTTTAAATAATGTAATAATGAATTGGAAATTATATCTATGTCCCTATTCTTTTCTTTTAAAATTATTTTAGTCCATATTTTCATGATATATCCTCTCCTTATGTCTCAATATTATATAATAAATAAGTCCATCTTTCAAATAGTTTTAACTAAAAAGAGACCTTAGTCTCTTAATTTGTCTCCTTCTTTTAACATCGTAGTTATAAATATACCATATCCTTTTGAAGCATCTGAAACGATAACATGTGTAACAGCTCCAATAATTTTATCATTTTGAATAATTGGAGAACCACTCATTCCCTGAATTATACCTCCAGTTTTTTCTAATAAAGATTTATCATTTATTTCAAATAGTATATTTTTAGTATCACTATCTTTATCAATATTTAGGATATTAATCTTAAAATCTTCAACTTTTTTTCCATCAATTACTGTTCTGATAGTTGCCTGTCCTTTCTTAATATCTTTACTAGTACCTACTTCTAATAAGTTAGTTTCTTCTAATTTTTCAGTATAATTACCAAATATACCAGATATATTGTTTTCTTCAATAGTCCCATATACCGCTGACTTTTCATATCTAGCATTTTTTTCTCCAGCATCACCATCAGTACTTTTCTCAATTCCTACAACACTTGCTCCAAAGATATAACCACCATCTATTTCAAATTTTTTTGCCGTTGTTTTTTCATCAATTTCATGTCCTAAAGCACCATAAATCTTCGTATTCGGATCAACATATGTCAACGTTCCAATTCCTGTTATTTTGTCCTTAATATATATACCTGATTTAACAATACCATCCTGATCTTCTAATAGATTAAGTTTAATAGTTTTTTCTTTACCATTTCTTAGTATCAAAAATTCTACTGTATTAGATTGTGCTTCATTAATAGTTTTAATCATAGATGATACTCCATCAACTTCAATACCATTTAGTTTAAGAATAATATCACCTATTTCAAAACCAGCATCTTTAGCAATATATGCATCCTCTACCTTATAAAATCCAACAACTAATACTCCTTTCGAATTAACTTCAATACCAACTGTTTCTCCACCTGCTATTACATAATTGGAATAAGCAAAGACATTTAGTGGTATAATAAAAAGAAGAAGTATAATAAATAAACTATGTAGTTTGTTTTTAATATTCATAACATCACCTCTTAAAAACTTACTACATTATTATCATATACTATCTTCCAAAAACTATTTTAGATAAAATTTCCAATTAACTATTACTATTATATATTAACCATTAACAATTTTTACCATCGGTTTTTATTTTTTGATTACTCTTTGTTTTTCCTTTTATAAAATCAGATAATTTCATATAACTATCAGTATCTAATTTTTTATTTTTTGATAAAGTATTAAAGATATCAGATTCAGTTAAACTATCTTTTCTAGATATTTCTCTTTCTACTTTAAATTTAGATACTAATAAACCATTAATATTATATACTCTATTACTATCTTGATATTCACTTAATTTTGCTAAGAATTCATCTTTACTAATAATACTATCACCATTATTATATCCAGATAAACTTAAAATATAACTATCCAAATCATCATCTTTTATCATAAATCTATCACTATCTAATATTGCTTTTATATTAGTATCATCAGTTAATAAATTTAATCTTCTACATAATTCTAATCTCTTATATCTAGAAACATCATAACCTAATAAAGAAATATCTTTCTCAAGATCAGTTTCAAGACCAAGTTCTAATAAGATATCAAATCTTAAAGTCAAATCCTTTTCTTTAATAAATGAAATATCTTCATCATCTTTTAATGAATCGGTATACATATATGTATCTATAATACCTAAATTATTAGAAATAATTTTGGAATCAGTTAATAATATACCATTTTGTTTTTCTATAGTTTCCTTTGATACTTTCATTTCTTTAAGTTTTCTTATGTTGAAGATTAAATTTTTGTAATCATCACTATCGTCAGTACCAAATATACTCCTGTGACTAGAAATAAAATCTTTATTTAGAAAACCTAATTCATATTGACTAAATATATATTCTAATTTATTAGTATCAACATTTTTAATTAAATTTTCTATATCTTGCTCTTTAATAATATCCATATCAGATAATAATCTTAATATATTTTCAAGTTCATCATAATCATATTCATAGAATAAATCTTTGCTTTTAATTTTATACTTAGATAATAATTGCTCACGTTTTTTTACTTGACTTTGACTACTCTTTAAATATTGTTTTTCTAATTCTTTATTATATGTCATATTATGTTCATAAATAGCTTTTACTAATTCTAACTTTGTCTCATCACTTAGTTTTTTATATGAACTAGGTATATTAGTTATTTCCTTTTTATCTTTATTATTATTTAAGTATTTAATTATTTCATCATAAGCATTAGCCTTTTTTCTTAATGAAGTTAAATTTCCTTTAACTTTTCGATCAAATTCACGAGCATTTTCTGCTATCAATGTAGTGCATAAACCTATATACAATCTTTTTCCTGGTACATCCCTTTTTATATCATCGTATGTAGGATCACTTTCCATATCAATACAAGCTCCATAACAAACAACTTCACAAACATCTTGACTGTCACCATTATCTTTCATGTATTGAAGCATTTCTATCATTGGAAATTTACTTGCTGTAACTAAGGTTCTCAATTCTATTATTTTTGTTGATAATTTAATAACCTCACTAACTTTTTTACTATTATTAGAAAAATCTAATAAAATTTTATTACTTTTAAATAAATCTAATAATTCACTTACAGAAGTTTCTTCTAATACTTTATCTAGAGAATCAATTATATCGACTACATCATACATATTTCTTGTATTTAGTATTGTATCAATAAACTTAGTTTTATCAAAAAAATCTTGATTATATTCTTTATCTAATTTCATTGCAAGATATATTCTAGTAAGTATGTTAACAGTTTCTTTTCTATCCAAAGCATCAATATCAACTACATTAACTTTTATTCCTGATAATACCTGACTTAATTTTTCATATATAGTATTCATAGAGTCCACTTCTTTTTGAAGTTCTTCACTCTCATTTTTAACTATACTAATTATTCTTTCCATTAGTATCATCTACCTTTTCTTTTACTTTATTTTTTTTAGTATTATTACCTAACATTGAAAATAATTCAGTTTGATAACATATATTTTCTTGAATAAATGTTGGTTCATCTTTTAAAGCTATTAAAGAATCTTTATAATTTTGGTAATTTTTATAACTTAGCTCAACTCTTGTAGTATATGCTTTATCTACATTTGTCTTTTTAACAAATGCAGATATTATAGCATAATCCTTTTTTCCTATACGTGCAAATAAAACTCTGGTTTTAAAATCACGCACTTCACATAAACCAGTAAATTTATCATTACTTACAAATCTTTTTACATTCTTAAATGTACCATCAATTATTGACTCAAAAAGTCCATTAAATCTCTCATAATAATCTTCATTAATACTTGATAATTCTTCAATTACTTTAATATTACCTGAAATAGTAGGAACAAATACTAAATTGTTTTTAACTACTTTGTCTTCTTTTAATTGTTCTTCTTGTTCCCTTTTAACTGTTTCTATTTTCTTATTTAATATATTAACTTCTTCTTTAAACTCATATAAATCACTTGCAGATAAAGTTGCTTGTTCTTCAAATAATAATTCTTCAATTTCTTTTATTTGTTTTAAATACTCACAACAAATTCTAGTGATAATATTATCGTAATTTACATTATTTTTTGAAGGCAAGGCAAATTCAATATCTCCCTTTAAAAATTCTTCATCACTTATAGAATCTAGCATTGACATATAATATTCTACACTATCATCGAAAAAAGTAATTTCATCATCTGATTCAGTTTCATCTACAGTAATTGTATCTACATCTTTTTTTTCTTCTACTATAGAAGGTTTTGATTTCATAATTATAGGAACAATTTCTTTTTGCATAGAAAGTGCTATCGCATGATTACTTTCTATGGCTTTAATATAATCCTCTGGTTTTAAGTTATTATTTTCTTCTAAAACTGTAAATTCTAGTGCCATACTATCTACCCCTCTCATAGTCGTATATTATACCATAAAATGCTATAAAAATCAAGAAAAAGGCACGTATATGCCTTTATTCAAAGTGTATAGATCCAACATTTCTTTGTAAGACTTTACTATACCCATTATCACAATTTAAACCTAACCAATATAGATAAGGATAGGGATAATATGAGTTATAGTTAGTATTCGTTTCTAAATACTCAGTAACCTCCTCAAACTCCTTTAAAGTCAGACTATAATCAGTCTCTATTAAATACTGATTAGAATCATCATCTGCTTCTCTCATAGTAGTATTATAATATCCAACTGAATTAAATAGTTTTTTTAAAGCAAGTGCATTCCCAGATGGACCATGTCCAGTTACTAATTTACAATGACTTTCTTCAAGGTTAGCGTATAAATTAATGTCATTAGCAGGCATTGTAGTTTGAAAATTAGTCCAACTAACAAATGTGTGATATTTATCCAATAAATTATTTATATTAATATTTTCTATATTATCGTTATATCCTACTACCCTAGTAAATAATAATTCATTATTTAGATAGTAATTTACATTATAATAGTTTTTATCCCATATAGCATATAATTCCTTATTATTAAGAATATTTAAATCAGAAATTTCACTACCATAATTAATATTATTTAAATCACGATAATTTTTAAAACTATATCCAGTTCTAGTTGGTATAGGCAAAACAATTTTATTATTACTAACACTTAAACTAGTATTATCATAATATCCATCATCAGTATGTAGTTTTATTTTATAAGAATTAGTATTAATACTATTAGTAAGATTATCACTAGTAGTATAATATGCAGATGCATTATCAATACTAGAAAACATAACACATAAAGTTAGTAATAAAATTAATACTTTATTCACGTTTTATTACCATCTCTTTTCTAAATAAATCTATAAATAAACTTAAACTAACTAACAGCAATACATATTTATGATTATAAATAAAATCTACATAATAACCGATTAATGGAATAGAAAAATTTGTACCTTCTCCAAGAATCTGACTTGACACCTTAAAAGAATCTACTTTTTTATTAGCATCGCCTTTAGTTATAAATTCTTTATTCGAAATATCAACTATTCGATGTGATATGATATGTTTCTTTGATTTAAAAACTAGTATTTCATTTTTCTTAAACTCATCCACTTTTTTTGGATGATAATACAATATACCACCAACCTTTAAAATAGGTTCCATACTACCAGATACTATTATTAAAGGATGATAATTCCATAATATAGGTATGAATATAACCAAATATATAGCTAACAATATAATTAAGATTTTTGCTATTATGTTTCTTAAAAACTCATACATTACCATATATTACTACTTGAATACTGTATAGTATCAATTCTTACTGTTAGAATATATCTAGCATTATCATAACCAGTCCCGTCTGATGTATAAGTAATTGTTTTTCCATCATCAGAAACAGTCTTAGATAATGATGCATTAATATTACTATTGAATGTGACACTATCAATAAAAGAATTAGTATCTTTTGTTGGATCTACTGGTGTTTTGTTTCCTTTAGAACCATAATAGTAATAACCATCACTATCTTTTACCCATCCTGAATTAAAATTGATAATTGCCGCAGTATTCCCATTTGTATCATTAAGTGACATTTCATTACCATTAGAATCAATCCACTTTTCAGTATAACTTGCTCTAACAGCAATTGGAACATCACCAGTATTAGTAACTTTAACATTTTTTTGAATTGTATCTCCCGGTGCCCATGCCTCAGGTGATGTAAAACTTTCATTAATAGTAGTTTGATACTTTCCTGATTTAAAGTTATTTATAATCTCATCTGAGGTAGTAAAATAGGCCAATGTAGAACCAATCACAGTCAATACACCAATACTACTAAGTACTGCTATTTTCTTTTTATTCTTCCTTCTTCTTGCTTGAATGCTCTCCATAAATTCCTCCTAAATAATATTTCTTGTTGCAACAAGTGAAGACAATATATCAGAAAAAAATAATGAGTGCAAATGACTATTTTGTAAAATTAAAAAGAGAAAAACTATCAAAAAAATAATTTTTCTCAATCCAATTTATTAAATTCAAATATAAAAATATACTGAAAAATAAAGTTTATTACTTTTTAATTTTTAATTCTACTATAGTACATCCATTATTAAAATTATCAAGCTTATAATTTTTTACATTACTATTATGTTTTAATTCCTCAAAAACAGCATTCTTAACTATTCCTTTTCCTATACCATGAACAATAATAATTTTTTCTTCTTTTAATTTTATTTGATCTTCAATAAAATCTCTTACTAGTATTTTTGCATAATCTCTATCTATTCCATGCAAATCTATGGTTGGCATATTACTATATAACTTCATACTTCGAATATGCCTTCATAACTTCATCTAAAGTTGGTATGGAATATCTTGTTCCAATTCTTGTTACTGAAATTGCAGATGTTATTGATGATAGAATAATTGATTTTTTCAATTCATTTCCCTGTGCTATAAAATACATAAATGCCCCATGAAATATATCACCAGCACCAGTTGAATCAACAGCTTTTACTTTAAGGGTTGGAATTAATTCATATTTTCCGTCAATTACTGTAAAACTTCCTCTATCTTCTAATGTTATAATTATCACTTGTTTTGTATAAACTGACTTTAACTTTTCATATACATTTACTATTGTATCAAAATTATCATCTATTTTTATCCCAGTACATGCCTCTGCAAATTCCTTTGAACATACCAAATAATTAACTATAGTTCCTAAGTTTGCTATTTCCTTTTTACATTTTCCAGCATCAAGTATACTAATTGCCCTAGGATTCCTTAAAATTACTTCTTTTGCTGTCTCATAGTGTTCACCATCAACTAGAATGTATTCTGCATCAGTTAAATCAATAGGATTTGATAGCGCTGGGAATTCTTTTGTTTTAGTAGTTAGTATTGTTCTAGAACCATTACTTTCATTGCTGATAATATAACTAGTATCAGTAGAAGCTGACGAATTTTTTTCTATATACTCAGTATTAACTCCTATTATATTTAGTTCTTTTATAATAGCCTGTCCATAATAGTCATTACCTACCATTCCAACAAAAGATACATCTTCTTTCCATTTAGCAAGTAAATAAGCAGCATTAGCTGCAGGACCTCCTCCACATTCTACTCTTTTATTAATTCTATGTTTAAAATTTTCTTTTGGAAATTCATTAACTGGTAAAATAATATCATATGTTGCATGACCAACACATACTATCTTCACTATAACCACCACCTTACATAAATTATATCAAATTTAGAAAGAAAAAGAAACAATTGTTTCTTTAACTATATGCCTAAAATCATTCCAAGTATAGAGACAAACAATGGAATTATACTACTAATCATTGTCCATTTTCCTATATCCTTAAGTTGTTTTCTAGTTATTGTTCTCATATTATTAACTCGCCATAAAAAGAAATAGCTTTTATGATCAGTATATGTATATAATCCAACTAGAAAAATTAAAATACAAAAAATTAACATTAAAAACGAAAAACCACTCATACAATTACCTATTATCTCTTAATACATTCATATCCATCAGTTGCAAAAGCTTTCTTCATACCCTTAATATCAATTTCTCCAACACTATTTACATGTTTCTTTATATAATCAGGATACTTCTTATTAACATCTGAGTTTATTGTCCATTCTTGTTTTGTTGTTACTACAAATTTTTCTTGATCACAACTTACATCACCATAAACATATTCCTCATTATATTTATCTTTTTCTTTTTTATAAGCATCACAATATGTATTTACATCTGCTGCACTAGAAACTTTAATATATGCGCTATATAAAACTGTTTTTACTTTCCCATCTCCAGTTGTAATAAGTGTATATTCCTTTTCTTCTCCTGTTTGTGCAACATTTTTACAAACATATACTGCATCTGCAACCTCATCAACTGCCATATTATCTACAACTGTTTTTGCTTTTTTACCACATCCTGTAATAGATATTACTAGAATCATCACAAATAATAAAAATAAATTCTTTTTCATAATCAACACCTCTACCTTCTAATAGTAGTATACCACAATATTAGATAAAAAAATAGAAAAGTTAGAGTTTTCCTATTTTTTTGTTTTAACCATGACTAATGGAACAAGAATTTCATCATCTGATATATCATAGTTTTCTCTCCTTTCCCTCATTTTCTTCCACTCTTGAATTTCATTATAAACATTCATGTTATATGATTTACCAGAAAAAGTATCCATCTCAATATTGAATTGATAATATGGGAACTCTTCTTCTAACCACATTTGATAATATATTTCATCTATTGGATTAGTGAAATC
>CACZTK010000061.1 GCA_902784095.1 uncultured Erysipelotrichaceae bacterium
ATAATACTGAGTCTGCTATTGTTCCATTAGATAATGTATATTGTAATTTATATATTCTATCATTCTTTTCTCCAAAGACACTTGTTAAAATATGTTTTAAATTAATTTCTCCAAATATACCACGACTCTTTTTATCTGTTAAAATACTCTGTAATGAAACAATATCTGTAGATAAATTTTCTATTTTTTTCTGTGCTTCATCTATTTTAGATAATCTTTCTATAACAGAAGTAAATGTTTTATTTGTTTTTTCAAAGTTTTGATCAAGACGTTCATTTACCTTTTCATTAATAATCATAAGTCTTTGCTCTACTTGCTCATTTAATTTTGTAAAATCATCATTCATATTACGAGTTAAATCACTTTTAAAGTCACTTAATTCTTTAATCATATTTACTTCAAGTTTTCCAAGTCTTTCTGTTATATTACTTTCATTTATATTCTTAAATAATGAAATAACTACTAAAATTAAAACTACTACCAATAATCCTATTATTATATAATCTAACATATTTAATCACTCACTCTATCCTTAATTTTTTACTAACTATTTTAGACACTACATACGCTATTAATGTAAATATAGATATAAATATAATTGTTGTTATATCAGTAATACTCTGTAAAAGACTTTTACCAATACATCCCCAAAATAACACTGTAGATACTTTACCTATCATAATTGCCGCTACAAACTTCTTTCTTTTTAACTTAGCTATACCACAAGCAATATTAATCAAGAAAGCTGGTGTAAATGGTAATGCAATTAAAACAACCAAATTTGAAAATGATATACTTTTGATACTTTTAACCATCTTATCTAACTTCTTATTTTTAATTCTCTTAGAAATTAATTTTTCAGATAAGAATTTAAATAAAATATATGATATATAACAACCCAAACATGTTCCAACCCATGATATAATTATTCCTATGACTAAGCCATATGCATTAATATTTAATGTTATAAATAAACCTAATGGCAAAGCTGGAATTATTGATTCTAATATAACAAGTAATATACCTGCAATTATACCATATGATTTTAATATGTTTGTAATTATATCTATGTAATTATAAATTAAACTCAATATAATCACCCTATAAACATTATAATACAAACAAAAGATAAATAAAAGAAAAAGATAGTTAAATACTATCTCTATATCCTTGATAACCATCTACTATATTCACAACATCATAATTTAATCTAGATAAGTAATTGCACACTTTAAAACTTGTATTACCAGAATTACAGAAAATATAATATTTTTTATTTTTATCTAAATAAGAACTAGGGTTTGATAATAATAAATTGGCAGGAATATTTATAGAATTATCAATAGTTCCCAAAGAATATGAATAATTATCTCTAACATCAATCAAATTAATACTATTATTCATAATACTTTTTAATTTTTTAGAACTTATTTCATCAAAAAACATATACTACACCTCAATGTAATATATGTTACTTTTATTTTATAATCAATTATATAAACACTATCTAATTATATATGGTTCTTCTTCAGTACCCTTACCACTTTGAACCATTGCATTAGGATTTAAGTGAATAACAACTCTTATAGGTGACTTAGTATTTGCCCTTCTTTTATATACATATGTAGAAGCAAAATAAACTTGATCAGTTTTTTCACTATCACCATTAGCTAACCAATAACCAGATGAATTTAAATAGTTATAATTTTGACAATTTGGATCAGTAGTAGATAAACAATTACTATCAATTGATGCATTTAAGAAATCATATACAGGAAGTAATGATAATTTTGTTGTTTCTGTTACAGCACATTCTGTTGAACCATCTTTTGAAGAATCTACTTCACTACGAGGCCCAACACAAGATTTAAATTCAACTATATTTGTTTTTTCTTGGTCAGTTAGTATTGTTTTTTCTTTAGAGTAATAGTATTCACTATCACTATTTAATGTATTATTATATAACCTATCTAATACTCCTGAAATACTACTATTATGATATACACCTATCCCATTAGTTCTTTTAACTAGATTATTATATCTTGTATCCCAATAGAATGAATTATTAGTTCTAAAATCACTAATTAATACTGCCTCATTATTACTATCTACTTTTACTATTCTCCATAATTTATCAGAATCCTCAAAACGTACATAGTTTTTGACATCTTTTCCTCTATAAACATATTCATCATTAATATAATATACCCCATAACCTTCTGTAACAATATTATCTGTTTTTCTCACCATATCTACTAAAGCTGTTGTTGTATAATCTCCACATGATAATACAGGAGTATAATTATAATCTGAATCCACTTTCTCAACTGATACTTTTCCAGTACAAGTTTCACCTTTAATATATTGATCTATTCTTTTCATATATTTATTACTAACCAATACATCTGCTGTTATTTCTACTACTTCATCACCTGTTTTAGGTAATTTGCCACTATTATCTTTAAAATAGTTTTCAGCAGCCTTTTTCATAATATCTTCAACATCACTATAAGAATAATTTTTCTTTGTGAATAATGAAATAATAAATCCCAATACAAGAATGATTACTAGAGCTATAAAAACAATCTTAAACATCTTTATAATCTTTTCTCTAAGTTCATTATCATTGCTACTCTTATTAGTTGTTTCTTCAGATGTCTCACTATTATCTACAGGCTCATAGTCATAGTCATCGCCTAGATCATAATTATCTACTTTTTCTTCCTCTTTTGGTTCTTCTTGTTCACTTACAGTTTCTTCTGTTTCTAATTTCTTATCTTCCATAACCTCACCTCATATCCTAATTATCAAAGAAATCATCAAAGAATTCATCATCTTCATCATCATCATCTTCTAAATCTAAATTATTCTCAATTACTTTGTCTTTATGAACTATTTCTGATTCCTCATCACCAATTACTTCTAGCTTACCTTCCTTTTTCTTCTCTTCTTGTTCAGCTTTATTACGTCTTTCCTCTTCTTCTAACTCTGCAATCTTAGCGTCTATTTTCTTAACTAATTCATCTACATTAAATCCATCATTCTTTGGTGTATCAGAAGGTATTTCTTTTCTAAATGGTAATGGTATTTTTTCTGCCTCATCACGATTAAATGGATTTTCTCCCATTCCCATCATAGCAGGATTCCTTGTTTGTCCAAACATTGTTGGAGGTGGAAATCCTGGTGGAAGATTTATTCCACCATCAGCAGAATTCATCATTTCCATTAATTTCTTTTTCTTTTCTGCTTTGACAAATTCCTTTATGTCAAACATATGAACTTCACGTTTTTTACGAGTTGGATATTTTGCTTTAGGATAAGTTTTTCCCCAATCAATTTGAAAGTCAGGTGTCATTTTAGTTTTAAATGGTTGTTTTCTAAGTCTTAAAATAATCGTTTCAAATTTCTTCATACGTTGTAAATCAGAAACTGTAACAAGTGGAGTTGATGCTGTTTTATCATCTTTCTTACTTTTTACTTCACCACATAACTTAGAAATTTCTTCTAATGCTGCAAGTTCTGTACTGATAAGATAAATTATATTACCACAGTTACCTTTAATAGTTTCTGCTTCTTCTTTTCCATATACTTTATTTAATTGTGCAAAGTTTTGAATAATCATGGTAAATCTTATTTGTCTTGAACGCGCTGCAGTTATCATAGTTGTAACATCTTTTAAAGGTGGCATATTAGCAAACTCATCTAGTAAGAAGTTTGTTCTAACAGGTAGTTTTCCACCATTTTCTTGAGCAACATCAATTAATGTTTCATAAATTTGTTTTAATAAAATTGTAACAAGCGAATGATATGTTTTCTTTTCATCTTGAATAACTATAAATACTGCAGTTTTCTTTTTACCAATTGATTTTAAATCTATATCACTATAAGATAACATCTCACTTAAATTCTCACGTGATGCAAATAATTTAACTTTTTGCTTAAATACTGAAAGAATTGATCCTTTTGTCTCACTAGGAGCAGTTATAGTACCAAATGCATCAATAGCTGCTGTTGAAGATGGATCTTTTGCTCCAAAGTATTCTTTTATATATGTAGAACCACCAAATTTATCTTCACCAACAGTACTCATTAAGTTAACACTATTAATATTTATTTCATCTTCTTTAGCATCTTCAAATAATCCTAATGCAAGTCCTGAAAAATAATCAGCTGAAGTTTTTTCCCAGAAAGGATCTGCATTAGCATTTGACTCGTCATATAAAATATTTAATGCTAAATCATCAAGTAACTCGATAGCTTTATCCTGTTTACCACTTTTATAAACCTCGTACGGTAAAGACATAGGATTCCAAGCATTACCATTTTGAGGATCACGGAAATTAAGTAACAATATTTCATAACCTTTAGAACGCAACATTTCAGCAGTTGCTTCATAAATCTCACCTTTAGGATCAGTAATAATCATACTTTCACCTTTCTTAGATAAGAATTTAACTGTAGGTTTAATAACTGTTTGAGTTTTACCTGATCCAGTAGCACCGATAACTAATGTATGATATTCGCTATCATCAATCCAAGCTTCATTTTCCTTTAGTATTAGAGGAACTCCAGCTACATTTGAAGTCTTTTGTAAAGGCGTAATATGAGAAAGTTCTGCTTTCATCTCTTTTTCTTTTGCCCAACGACTATAACCTTTATCTTTTTTATTTGTAGTAAAACCAATTCCTTTATCAAGTTCAAAAATACGAGATGATACACTAACAATTATTGCTAGTAAAATAACTATAAATAAAGCAAATGTAGTTGCAATATTATCAGGACTAAAAGCAGGAAATGGATTCAACCCGGCTAGTGTACCTGTATCTGCTAGTGATGCAAGATTTGAAACTCCTAATGCTATTACAAATAATAAAAATAATGAGAATAGAAAAAATAACAATAAATCATCAGAATCTATTCTAATTTTTAACTTCATAGTAACTCCCTCTTTCACGATATATTATAACATTATATATATAATTTGTCATTTAAAAATCAATAAAGTGTTGATATTTTTTTATCAAATGCACCATTTCTATATTCATATAATGATAAATTAACAACTCCTTCACTATATGTTGCACATTCAGTAACTATATAATAAGATTTTTCTTTATTAATAATATTTCTAATATATGGTTTACATCCACTATAACTATCAGTAGTATTACTAACACTACTATATAAAACATTAACTTTATTATCATCAACTAAATATATAAAACCAAAATACTTTTTAGCATGTATACTATCAATTGGAAATCTATTACTAACTACATATAATTGTTCATTTTTACCATCATTATCTATATCAATATCTATATAATAATTACTAGTATATTCTTGTTTTGAATCTAATTTATTCTTTTTTAATACACTTTCTAATATAGTATTATCTGTAGATTCTTTGGTAGTAAAATTAACATCTTTGTATTCTTTTTTATTAAAAGCAATAAAACTACCATTATAGTTAAGAGCCATCTTATCTTTATCAAATAAGTATATTTGATCATTAAAATATAAATAATCTCTACCAAAGTATTCATGGTCAACATATACACTATAAAAATTCCAACTATATTTTTTTAAATTCTTTTTAATAACTTTCCATTTATTATTCTTCTTACTTATAACTAATTTTTCATTAATAGCAATATAATCAAAATTATTTTCGTTCTTAATCAAGTTAATTCCAATAGTAACAAAGAATAATAATGATAAGGAAATTACAACAACAATTATTTTAACATATCTATTTTTCATATTCTTCTCCTATGATACTTTATAATATCCTAAAGTACTTGTATTAACTGGATTATATTGATTCCACATAATCTTACTATTTGATGCAGGATCCATCATTAAAACATCATTTCCTTGTATACCATCAATGGCTACCCAATGTTGACCAGTATCACCTTTAACTTCGGCAACAACATAATACCCTTGTTCTAATAAACCTTTTATTCTATTGAATTTTTCTTGTTTTGACATATTTTTTATATACATTTTATCTTGATATACAAATCTAGGAGCAATAGAAGTTGTTTTTCCCCAATAGAAGTCAGCACCATCGAAACCACCATTTCTATTTAAAGCTTCAACAAAAGTACCTGGATTAAATGGATTAATTTTTGTTTCAACACCTGATTTTTTAATTAACATTGAAACAGATGTTACCAAGCAACCAGAAGAACCTATTGTTCTTGAACTACTACCTAAATGAATTCCACTCCAAGCTGAATCTCCTTGTTTCCAATTTGCAAAACTTCCTGTAGAAGTAGTTCCAACAGAACCTCCTCCACCATTTATATCTTCATATGTACAATTCATCTTTACTATATCTCTAGCACCTATTTTTTTAGTGTTATTATAATGTTGCATTAAAATTTGCTTATAATTAAAGTTTGTCATAGCATTCCATGCATTTTGATCAGTATCTCTATAAGCAGTATTTAAAATATATCCCTTAGAATCAACTACAACTTCACCTGTAGTTTCAGCAACTAATGTTCTTACTTTACTATCTGCTTCTATTGGTTTTCTTGACCAAGATTTAGATGGATCATATCCAGTATGAATAGTACCACCTTCGCCACCGCGTGCTCCACCCCAGCATCCTTTATCTGGATCACAATATGCTTGATCATTTGTACACGCTCTTAACTGTAATACCCATATATTTCCTTCTTTTTCAAGTTTTAATCCATAAGCACCACCCATACTAGCTGGACGTGAAAGTGAATAACTGCGGGCAGCTACTGCCTGAGCTTTTATAGCTTCATCTGGACCTCCACCATTTTCTTGATAAGTTACACCAAGTATGTATTTTTCAAAATCTATTAACTCTTCACCACTAACAGGAGTATATCCTCCACATTCTAATAAACGAACCTTTATATTAGCTGAATCTATCTTTACTTTATAATCGTGTGTACCTGTACTGAACCCCTCAATGTTATAAATACAGGATGTTCCAGATGATGTTTGGCTATTTCCATTCTCATCCTTTTCAGAAGGATCTGTTCCATTTTCATCAGTACCAGAAATAATAACCAAAAATGATATAATTATTAAAAAGAAAACACCAAAAACACCTAATGCTATTTTTATTGGTAATTTAGGATCAGTAAAACTAATGACATCACCACCTGCTGATGCAGTACCATCTGAATTTCCATCACCTTTTCCCTCTACATCCGAAGAAAAACCTTTAGATTTTGACATATCCATAGTTGCCTTTTCAATACCAGAATTTTGTGAAGTACCACCTGTTTTTCCAGATTCCACAGCAGACATAGCAGTATCAGCAGCATCAAGAGCTCCTTGATTATCAAGTTCCTCAGCTGCTTTTTTTAAGAGAGGATTCTGATCAATTGCTTTTCCTGCTTTATTTAGAATATCATTACCTAATTTTGTGTCAGCTAGTTTATCAACAACAGCGCCACCTTTTCCACCAGTAAAATAATCGGCAGCACCTTTGGCTGCCAATTTTGCTGTCTTTTTAGATGAATCGCTTGCTTGATCATTATTATAATCTTCACCACGATTAGCTTGATATTTCTCTGCTGACATATTATTCACCTACTTCTAGAACTATTATAGTCCTCCACCACTACCAAATGAATCTAGTTCATCTTTAGTAACAGTTACTGTTATTCTCATTCTTCGATTTCCACAAACAAACAATGCTTCTCCTTGAGAATAACTCTTTATACTCTCTTTTTCTCCATCATTTAAATCTATTAATAAACTTAAATCTTCAACAGCTTGTTTTCTAAGTCCCATTACTAAATAGTAAGATGCATTATCAAAAATTGCCTTACCTTGAGTAATAACTTCTGGATTAGAAAAGTCACTAGGCTGTTGAGTAATAATAATTGTACCTGTATTATACTTTCTTGCACGACGTTGAACTTGTGCTAAGAAATCAGCACCTAATGAGTTGTGATCACCAAGTAAAACATGAGCTTCATCAACCATTAATACAGTATCCACAGATGAATCTAAGCATAGTCCCCAAGCATATTTAAGTACATTGAAGAACAAAGCATTTTTTACATTAGAATCACTATTCATTAACTCTTTTATATTAAATACCATAAAGTCACTATTATCATCTACAGTTGTATGACCATCAAAATAGAATTTTAATTCTTTTACAATTGGTCTGATTTTCAATTCAAGACGTTCCATAATATCACGCTCTTGAGTTTGTTCAGTCATTGACATTAATCTTCCCTTTATAGTTGCATAAACATCACTGAATGTTGGATAATCTTCTGATGTAAATCCAGAAAAATCTGTATTAAAATCTATTCCAAATCTTTTATATGTATCTTGAACTACTTCACTAAACATAGTAAGAACATCTTCTTGAATTGATGGATCATAGTATTTCATAAATGCTTTTAAGAATTGTAAAGTACGTGTAAGTATAGTATACCCTAAACCTTGCTTTATTTCTTCTTCATCAGCATCTATTACAACTTCAAGTGGATTTATAAGACCAAATTCTCCACCTTTACCAATATCAATTGTATCTCCACCAAATGTTTTAGTAATTTCTTCAAGTTCATTTTCAGGATCGATTGCTACTATTTGACAACCATTTCTAATATGAGTTCTAAGCATTAATTTAGCTGCTGTTGATTTACCAGATCCAGATGTACCAAGAATAATCATATTAGCATTATTTCTATTATTTTCTTTTCTAATCTTATATAAAAACTGATTAAATAAAATTACTCCTCCGGAAAAATCAACACCAAGTAATGTTGAAAGTCCTGGATCTTTTATACTATCAAAAATAAATGGATACATTGCTGCTAATGTAACAGAAGGAATTGGAGTACCAATACGATCTTCTAATTCTTGAGATGGGAATATTGGTAAAATAGATTTCAATACTTTTTCTTGTTCAAAACGTAATGAAATGGCTTTTAATTCCATTGCATCTAAATAATTCTTTACATTAACTTTCTTAAGTTCTAAATCTTCCTTAGTATCTGCAGTAATCATAATGTGCATTTGAAAATCAAATATTCTAGCTTGAGAAGCAGCAAGCATTGAAGTATAATACTCTAAACTTTCATAATCTTGTCTTATTCTTTCTCTTGTTACTTGATCTCTTTCTCTTTGATATTTTTCTTTTAAATCAGCAACTTGTCTGTTTAACATCTTAGACATTGTTCCAAATGGAACTGGGATATGTTTAATTACAACTTTTATTCCTGACATAGAAGTTAGTGTAGATAAATATCCAGGTTGAATATATCTTGGAAAACTAACTACTGTAAGAATAGTTGCATATTTATCACTAATAAAGAAATCACTAGGATTAAAACTTAAACCTTTTGGAGCTAACTCACTTTTAATATTCATACTCATACTGGCATCACCGTTCCAAATTCTGTAGTTTGACCCCCATTTAAGAAATTATCAAGAACAATTCTTAAATCTTCATTACTTACTTGACTAGCATTTAAACCACATGTAGCAAGTCCATTTATTAATAATCTAATTTTCTTTTGAAGCATATCATCATTTTTTTCTTTAAATAATATATAATACTCAGTATCAACTATATTATTATTCATAAATGTTTGACCTTTTTGCAAATCTTGGTTGATTAGCTTTCTAATTGCAGGCATTTGAGCTCTATTAAGAAGCAATTGTAATTGGGACATATAAACAGATATATCTACAGGCCTATCAGCCACAACAATCCAAAACTCAAAATCTATCATATTATAAAAGTTTTTTAAACTTATCAAAACATTTTCTTGAGAACTTTGATCAAGTATAAATATATTACGTGGAGTAATCTTTACGCCACTAACTTTATTATTTCCATAAGTAATAATAGCACCATTTTGAATTCCTTTTACAGGAAGCCAATCTTCAGCACTTTTATTTCTTTGCACTTGTTTTTTTGCTGCCATAAGAAGCACACCAACCCTTCCACTTATAATTTCTTTGATTTGTTAAGAACTCAATAAGTTCCAAAATAACACTCAACATATTATGATAATAAGGAATAGGAATAACTAAGAATCCAGTTATTAAAGCTGGTAACATTATAACAACAGTTACAAGTGTTGATTCAAGTGGCATTGTTGCCATGAACAATACTGTAATAATTATTCCCGTCCCAAATAATATTAAATCAAATGGTTTAAATATACCAAGTATTAATCTCCCGCTTTTTGTATTAGCAGGTATTAAATAAGAATTCACTAGTTATCACACTCCCTTTTATACATTACTTTGTGGTCCATTTACATCGTTTCTATCAATTTCGTTCGTACCAGGAATCATAGTTGGTGCACCAGATTGGCTTTTTCCTGCTGTAGTACGATATTGATGTGATAGAGCATATCCCCTATGACCACGAACAGGGGCATCATAACCAGGTCTTCTACTACTATACATACGACTAGCTCTATATGCTCCTTCGCCACGTGTTGAATATTTTTCTTGAAGAGTTTCATTAATTCCAAAACTCTCAAGTAATTTAGCACTATCATTATACCAAGCTTCTTGTTTATTAGCCGCAGTTTGTTTAGAACCCCAATCATCTTCTAAATATTGAGCCATTGCATGTCTTTGCTCATCAGGACTTAAAGCAGCATAATTAATACCTTTTTTACTCATGTATTGAGTAAAGCTAGTTGAAGCCTCAGTTTCTGTTCTTTCTTCATCGGACATATTTCCAGTTGCAAAACGTTTGTATTTTTCTTCAGCACCAGAAGCAATGCTTTTTAATGCATACATCTCAGTTTTTGCTTGTCCAGAAACATTTCTATCTAATCCAAGATAATGTCTTGCCATACTTTGATTAGTAAGATCATTAGCTTCTCTTTGCCATCTACCAAATACTCCACCATGAGCATTTTTATCACCAGTTAATAATTGTCTTACTCTATCAGCTTGTGAACCAAATGCAGGTGGTGCAGCTTTACCTTGAACATAGGCATCTGATGCATCTTGCATGGCATTTGCAGAACCTGATACTAAACCTCTAAGTCCAGCACCTTCCATCATAGCTCCTAAACCACCTAATGCTCCTGCAAATCCTAAACCATATCCAGTTCCTTTTATTCCTAAAGAATTCATTATAAATCTTGGTGCTTCCCTTGCAAATAAGAATATTGCTACTACGATAAAGACAATTGCAAGAGAATTCACAGCCGAGAATCCACCTTCAAGCGGATTTGGAAGATCAACCACAGATTTTATACCTTCTGCAGCACCATCCCAGTTTTCTCCACCAACGAAATCTATAGCGTTCATTATATTAGTAACAATATTTATTGTGAAGAATATTATTGCTAATGCTAAGAACAATTGCAAAAACGCTGTTACTAATTCTTTTGTCCAAGCAGCAAAGGCTCCCTTTTCTGATGATTTTGGATCAACATAACTAATAATTGGAATTGGAGCAATCAAACGAAGAATTGCAAGCCTAATGGCACGTTTTGCTATTTCAATACAGAAAGTAATAAGTACCCAAAGTATCAAAGCTCCACATAATGTTGGTATTATCGGCATATATGATAACGCATAACGATTATCAGCAGTACTTAACTTACCACATGAAACATTTAATAATTCTATTAGCATTGCTGGATCTATACTTTCATCATTATAAATTTCAAGCCAATCCTTATGACTACCATCAATATCAACACAGCCAAGACCAGTACCATTAGCACAACATACATAATTATCTTCTGTTTTACCTATAGTTACATCTTTTAAATTTGGTCTTATAAATACTTTTAATATTCCTACTGCCAATTTATTTGCACTTTGTTCAATATCAATACTACTATTGGTATCATCAGAAACTCCTGGAGTATCACCTAGTGTAGAATCCTCATTTCCTGTAATAAGCTGTTTATCACCTAGTATAAGTTTTTCTATTACACCTTGTTTTAAAATTCTAGATTGTAGTGAATACATCGTACCAAAGAGTAATCCATTTTCATTTAAGTATGCATTATATGATCCCGCAGGAGCATTTGAATCAGGTATATTTAATGGCATTATTGCCATAAGCATCGCAAGCATTGTTACTATCCTAGTAATAACATTACTAAGTCCTTGTTTCTTGTCAGACATTAAGTCAGGATTTACTACATATTGTAATACAGATATTGCTAATTTAAAAATCATAAAAACACCAAGGATTACTTGGAATCTATTATAAAACTTTGCCATATATTCAGATGATATAATTCCTGAATCTGCAATAGCAAATAAAATTTGATAAACAAAAGTTATTATTGTGTAAACAACTAAGTCAAATATACCAAAAAGTGATCTAAACGCATTGTTTAACCAATTAGCTTTTGACATATCAGATCCAATACCAAACAATATCTGAGTCATCTAACTTCACCTTTCTTTTTTTACTTTATTCCCCCTGTGTATTCAATCATACCAGTTATATCTAATAATAGCTGTACCAATAATGGTATAAAGAATAATAATGCTGCCGCTACTATTCTTTTTGCAAATCTCATTTCAGTTTTTTTCATATTATCATCTTCTGATGAAATAATAGCTTGTACAAAATCTTTAGTACCTAACAATATTGCTAAAGCTGGTCCCAATATTTTAATATAGTTTAATAGTTTTTGTAATAACCATGCTACAGAACATTCACAATCAACATTTCCTAATAACGTATCTGATTGACAACTTGGATTAGCATCACACTGAGCATCAGCTACTGTTTTTGCCATATTTTTAGTTATTACATTATTAACATATATATTACTTACTTTTGCTTCTACATAAATAGGTGCACAAAACATCGTAATAGCAACAAAAATCAATGTAATTAATACCCTAATTTTTCCTTTTTTCATCTATAGCACATCCCTTACTGCACAATAACTCAAAATAATTATATCAAATAAAAAAAGAAATAGCAATTTAAATATTACTATTTCTTTAATAAATATGTCTATTTACTTAATATATTTTTCTGTATTATCCCAACAATCTATCCAACTATTAGAATCTGCATCAGAACCAGTATTAACAGAACTATCTGAAACTAATCCCATTACTAATTTTACTAGTAATACAATAAAGAATACAGCAACAGCATAAATTACACGCTTAATTAATCTACTTTGTGCAGCTTTAACTTCCTTATCATCACTAGATATAACTGCCTTTCCTAAATCAATTGCTCCTAATAAAATCAATAATGCTGGAATAACAAATTGAATTACACCTAATACTAATTTAAGTAGTTTTATAAGTGGTGCTACTTGAGAACAATCCACTAATAATTGAAATAATCCCATTATAACCTCTCCTTCACTACCTATATTATTACACATAAATATGTATAAAGTCAATAAATTTTACATATATATATCAAATTTTACACTAACCCATTAATTAAAATTTTATTAGTTGTCTTTTTTTATTAATGTTGTTAAAATACAATGTAGAGGTGTTAATATGTTCATTGGATATTATAATAAAAGTATAGTCTTAACATTTATAAGCCTATTTATAACATTAATTGGAATAAAGTTTGCATTAGATAGTGAAATAAACTATTCATTAATATGTTTACTTATATCTGGAGTATGTGATGGTTTTGATGGTTATGTTGCTTCTAAAACAAAAAGAACTAAGAATGAAAAAAAATATGGTATTGAGCTTGACTCTCTAGCAGATGTAATTTGTTTTGGATTGTTTCCAATCATCATTGCTGCTTCACTAAATTATACAAGTTATATTAATTTTATAATCTATTTTATCTATTGTTTCTGTGCTGTAACAAGACTTGCTTATTTTAATATAGATACAGAACAAAAAGATTGTTTCAAAGGAGTACCTGTTACTACTGCATCATTTATATTTCCAATTATTTTATTCTTTATTCATAATGAAATAGTTGTAATGTGCCTATTCTTATTAATCGGTTTATCATTTGTTACTAACTTTAAAATTAAAAAATTTAATATGAAAGAAAGAATTGTTTATCTAGCAATAATTCTTATCATTATTTCTTTAATGATATGGAGAATACTAAAATGAAAAATAAAATACTTACTCTTATTAACAATTTCTTTATTATTCCAATACTAACAATATTTATAACACACCTTGTATATGTAAAATATAATAATTTTAATATAGCATTATATCCACCAGCACTACTTTTAAGTTTAATTATATATATTGGAATTATTTTAATATTAAATTCAATTACTAAGAAAACATCCATTTCAATACTTATATTACAAATATTAAATATAGTTCTTTTTTTATCTAATCAATATAAAATCATTTATGAAGGTGTTCCTGTATTTATCAGTGATTTATATTTTTTTGGTAATACCCATAATATAAGGAAATTTGTTGGTAATTCTTTTATTAGTAATACTCTATCAATACTTCCATATTTATTAATATTAATTATTATTTCTATAATACTATTCATACTTTCTAAAAAAGTTTCTATAGAAATAAGAAATACTAAATCTAGATTAATTAACTTGTTATTAGGACTTATAATTATATCAACTCTTATTTTGCCTGTAAAAATAACTAAACATACTTATTTAAATTTATTCTTCTTAGGATCAAATAAAAAAGATTATAATAGTTATACTACATATGCAAATATGTATGCTTATTATGGTATTATTGGTGGAATATATAATGAATACTTAGAAAGTCAATTTGAAAGACCTAAAGACTATAATAAGAAAAAATTAGATAGTATGATTAGTTCTATAGAAAATAAAAATGAAAATAATATTGGTAAACCAAACATCATAGTAGTATTATCAGAATCGTTTTTTGATGTATCTCTTTTAGAAAAAGATATTAAATTTGATAAACCTATAACAAATAATTTTAATACAATTAAAAACTATGATAACTCTTATACTATAGACATGATATCACCTACATATGGAGGAATGACTGCCAATGTTGTATTTGAATTATTAACTGGAAATAATATGAGTTATTTTTCAAGTGGTTATATTCCTTTTATGCAATTGTATAAAAATGATAAAGAATATCCATCATTAGTAAAAGAATTAAATAAAAACAACTATAATAGTTCTATAATACTTGCTAGTGACTCGTATAAATCAAACAATACATATGAAAAAATAGGTTTTAAAGATTTTAAACTATTAGATAGTAATAATGCTAAAAATCTAAAAGGACCATATGTTTCAGATGAATATGTAATTAAAGAAGTTATTAATTATATGAATAAGAATAAAGATAAAAAGAATTTCATAATGACTGAAACAATGCAATCACATATGGATTACTATAAATCTAAATACGAAAAATATGATATAAAAATAACTAGTAGTAATCTACCTGAAAACGATCAGGAAGCATTACTTGCTTATGCTCAAGGAATATATGATGCTGATAAAACGATAAAATCTTTATATGATTATATTAATATGGTTGATGAAGACACCATCGTAATATTCTTCGGTGATCACCTTCCCTATATTAGAAACAAAAATAACGAAAACGTCTTAGATAAACTAGAATACTTTAATACTAAAGATAGTTTAAAAAATACATATAGAAAATACAATACACAATGCTTAATATTTAGTAATTATGATTTTAAATTAAATATAAATAAAGAATTGGGATATGATTTATTGCTAGTGAATATTATTAATCAAATTGATATAGAAATTTCAAATTATTATAAATGGCTTAATATGACAAGTAATTCTATACAAGCATACAATAAATTTATAGGAATTGATAATTATAAATTAAAATATAGAAATAGTTTTTCAAATAAATCAGACAATCTAATTTATAATAAAGAAAAATTAACATATAAGTATTTCATAGATAATTAAAAAGAAGGTGCATATAATGAAAAAACTAAATCTATCAGAATTTCAGTTCAAAATGATATTATTCTTGATACCATTTATATCATTTGTTTTAAATAGATTTATTGATAATGATTTTTGGTTTACAATAAATCAAGGAAGGTATGTATTAGAACATGGCTTTCCAACAACTGTATTATTTACAGTTCATAATAATTTAGATTTTGTATATCAAAGTTGGGGAACAGGCGTAATATTTTATATTATATATAAACTATTTGGAACAATTGGTATCAACTTATTATTAGTTTTAATTGGAGAATTAATTGTTTTTCTTTTTTACAAGATATGCTATGAAGTATCAGAAAAAAAAGAATTATCTTATTTTATCTCTATAATAGGTATGACTGTATATAGTATATTTTATATTTCAACTAGACCACACCTATTCACGGGGTTAAATATTCTATTACTTATTTATTTATTAGAAAAATATACAAAAACAAATAACAATAAGTATTTAGTTTTATTACCATTAATATCAATTTTAGAAGTAAATGTGCACGGAATGTATTTTTTTATGATACTAATATATACTCTACCATATATCGTAGATTCATTTAAACTAAAAATTAATAATATAGAAACTAGTTCTCATAAAAGTAAAATTATATTAATCATATTTATACTAATGTTCTTATCTGGTTTTATAAATCCATATACCTATAAAACTGTTATGTATGTTTTTACATCATTTGGAAATAACATATTAAAGTCTACAATACTTGAATTAAAACCTCTAAATATATGTGATCATATAGCAATGTTTACTTTTGTTATAATTACGTTACTAACATATTATTTTAATAAAAATAAAATATTAAAAATGAGATTTTTACTACTAGTATTAGGATCAACGATTCTTACTTTAGAGTCAGTTAAATCATTCAACTTTTTTATTCTAGGAGGAATATTTCCATTAGCAGATTGTCTAAATATAAAATTTCAAAAATTTGATAATAAAGTGCATAATATAAATTATTATGTAATTAATATATTTATACTATTAATCATAGTTCTTTCAATAGTTTTAAATTATAAACCTGAAAGAATACAAGATATTGATGCAATGAAATATTTAAAAGAAAATTACCCAAAAACTATGACTGTTTATACAGAATTTATGGAGGGATCATACATAGAATATATGGGCTATAAATGCTATATGGACCCACGAGCAGAAGTTTTCTTAAAAGTAAATAATCACAAAAAAGATATATATAAAGAATATATAGATTTAGAAAATAGAAAAATTGATTATAAAGATTTCCTAGATAAGTATAAATTTGATATTTTATTTGTAAATAAAAATACCACAATGTATGACAATTTAGAAGATGATAGTTATGGCTATAAATTAAAGTTTAAAGATAAGTATTATAAAATATATGAAAAAAGCAAGTAATTTAAAATTTAAAACTACTTGCTTTTATCTTTTAAAGATTCCTAGGAATCCCCCACCTTCATCATCTCTAGAACCTGATAAATCTAAAACACCTAATCTCCCTAAAAAATCTACTAAAACATTATTATCAGCTCGATCATCTAAGCATGGAATATTATAATATATTTTTGCATTTGCTTCATATTCAAACTCACTTACATCTTTATTTGATAACATACTTTTATTTAATACAATTTTTTTACTTGACATTTTTGCAAATATATTTGGATTTGTTCTTATTAAAGTATTAAGTTTTATTGTACTAGGTTCTAGTAAATATACTACGTCTGTACATACACTTAGATCTTCATAATCATTTAAATCAACTAAAATAGCTTTAGCACTAGATAGTTTACTTATTTCGCCTTTTAGTTCACCTGATGTTACAGATCTCATATCTCGATAATTAAAGTTTAGGAAATCCCTCTTATCAACTTCTAACGCATATACACCTGTTGTTAATTCTCTTTTCAATTCTTTTAAAAGCATATATACAAGTGTAGTTGAACCAGCATTATCAGTTAAATTCTTAAAACCAATTACTCTACCAGAAATTGATGAACTATCATAATCTCCTTCTTCTTCTTCATATGAAGAATCAGACATTGGTCTACTATCTTGTAACTTTTTTACATCATCATAAGTATTAGGTCTTGCTATTAATCTCTTAATAGCATTAATATTATTTGTAAAGTTGTATATTCCTACATCTACAAGTGATGCTAAATAATCCCCAGTACATAACTCATCTGTAAGTAATAAAATGAGTTTTTCTGCACCTAAGCCCATTGCAAGACGTTCAATAGTATTTATATCACGATAATCTTTTACTGCTGTAACATCAACAATCATCTTTTCATAGAAAAAGGTTTTAAACATAGATATTAATTCATCTGTATTATATTCTCCTGTAATGCTCTTAATTACATCAATATCAAGTGATGTTAATTCATTTGTTTTCTCATTTGAAACAATAACATTCATCTTATTACCTCCAATTATTAATCATAATATAAATGCAACTAGTTAATAGTTGCATTGTCTTAATGAGTATAACTCCCATCTTAATAACATACTTTATCATTTGTATTAGTTGCATTTATAGTCATAGTATCACCAGTAGTTTGAAAAAAACTTAAATATGGTAAAAATTTATTGAATATTGGAATATCAACTTTAACGAAAGTAATTACACTGTAATACCCTTTTGGAATACCTGCTTCACTACCTGTTTCATCATAATTCCACTTTACACAATATCCTTTACAACAACTCCAAGCATCATCATTTCTAACTTTTTCAACTTTAGATGTATCTGTTGTTGTGTTGTATCCAATTTTATCGATATAATCATTTATCTTCTCTTGAGCATCCCTACTATTATGTTGATACTGCTCTAAAACTGATATAATCTTATTTTTTACCTTAAAAGCTTTATTATATGATACTGAGAATGCAAGATAGCCACTAATTACAGTAATAAATACTGCTAAAAAAGCTATGTTGAAAATTCCTCCCATTGCATCACGCATCTATATCACCTACTAACTATAATTATGAGTGAGTGTTTTCACTATTAATACTGTTCCATTGAGAATTTAATGAATTTGTAATATTTGGCCACATTAACCAGAAAAATCCAATAACTGCTGCGATTGCAATTAATGTAATAACTGTTAAGTTTAATTCTCCTGTAGCTGCTTTCATATATTTAACACATCCTTTCTTATCTTATACATTTTTATTATACCAATTTATTATTTAAATAACAATATTATTTTTTTTAATTTACACATATTTACTACATACTAAACATACCCATCATTGATATTAAAATAATAGCCATAACAACAACACCTGTTACAACAAGCATTGTCATTGTTAAACTTTCCATCTTACCAAGACGCTCTTTATACTTTACTTCCCTTGCTTTATTTTGAAGATTAGAAACACTTCTTGAAAACATCATCAAACGTTCTTGTTTACGTTCTTGTGAACCTAAACCTAAGCGGTATAAAAGTCTCATCATACGCATTGAATCTCTTACTGGATAAGTATTTGAAAACTCCATATAAGGATCAACAGTAGAATCTCCCTGATTAACTCTTTCAACAAGTTTTCTAAGTCCAGGTCTAAAAATTTCTGGAGCATCTTCTATACTTTTACCTATCGCAACAGGCACAGTATAATGTTGAATTAAAATTTCTAATCCCTTTAAATAATATGGTAATAAAAGGTCAATTTCATGTAAATGCTTTTTATAATATGATTTTAATTGTGAATATGGCTGTTTAAATATTAAATACATAACAACACCTGCAAATATAAGATTGATTAAACTTAAGTTACTTAAAAATATCATAAAGAATACCATTCCTATTATTATTGCATTTTGTACTCTTTTTTTAAATAGTTCATCACAGTCTACATCATCACCATATTTTGAATAGCATAAAAAATCAAAATCTTCTTCACGAAGTAATTGAAAGAATTTTTCATTATCTGTTATAAATTTCTTTCCATCTATTGTTTTATTATAGAATAATACAAATAGAATAAGTGCACATACTATAATTATCTCCATTACTCAGCACCTACATTCTCATAGTAATATTTTTCCCCTTTTAAAAGGAAATAACTATTGATTAAGATAACACCATGTAATAAAACTTGAATAATTACTGATTCCAATAATTTCAAATATGCTTCTTTTCCAAGAAGATACTGAACTAACATAACCATTAAATAAAGCATAATACCAAACTGCAAGAATTGCTTATGGAATGTTGCTCTATCAATTCTATCTCTATATACACTTTCAACAAGCATATCGATATCTTGTTGCATGTTTTCCAAACTATCCATTGAATTTTGAGCACCTTCTTTTGTTATTTGTAAGAATAATTGGTGCATATTTTTAACAATAAAATATGGATACAAATTTGACATATAAGTTACTGACTCATCAATTGTACCATTTTGATATGCTAAATCTATCATATGAATTACATCAGTAAGTACTGGATCTTCCAAGATTCCAGAATCTCTAACTCCCTCTAATGATTTTACAAAAGATTGAGTTGTTGCAAATTCCATAATAGTATTTGATGTGTATGTTTGAATTTGCTCAAATATAAACTCACTATATTCTTTCTTACATCTTAAATAAGCAAGATATGGAATAAATGATATTGTAATTATGATATATACAATTGAAATAACAATACTATAAAAATACATATAAGAAATTATAGCAGCAGCTGTTGCAAAAATTGCTATTTGAATTGTATATTGTCTAACTGTATATTCCTTACCTAACTGCTTTGTTTTTTCACGAACCACTTTAAAAGAATAAGGAGCAAATTTATTATATACATCAGCGGCTTGTTTAGTAATATATTTACCAAAATGCTCTCCACTATAATTACGACTAGCAAGTATAATGAATGCTATTAAAAGTAATAAAACTAATACCATATAATCACTCCTTCACTAATTTCTTGGTGGTACACTAACTACTTGTACCTGAGGTTGTGGAACCTGATTAACAGTTGGTGGTTTAACCATCTGTACATTAGGTGTTGCTACTGTTTGAACAGTTGGTTTTTCCTCTACAGTAGGACTAATTTGTTTATTATCAGTTGTTGATACTTGTTCCTGTTTAGGTTTTTCCACAGTTTTTTGTGGATTATCTTCTTCCTCAATCATATGATCAACTAAAGATGAAATATCAATATTCTGATTTTCCAAGTATTCCATCAAATGTTTACTTGGTCTATGTGTTATAGGAGATTTACCATATATCTTTTGATAAATAATATGTGATACAGGCTTATTGTCATCATCAACATAAAATTCAACAACTTCATCCAATTCACGATGGAATTTTCCGTATTCTTTTGAATAATATGCCTTTATATGTACCCCTAATTGAATATATCTATAAATTGTATTTAAGAATTGATCTACTTCCAAGTCAGTTTCCATCAAACTATATAAACGATAAGGAATAGCACTGGCCTTATCAGCATGGATTGTAGATAAAATGTTATGTCCTGAAGAAATTGAGTTACGTACGGCACTAACTGCTTCAGCACTACGAACTTCGGAAAGCAATATCCACTTTGGATTCTGACGCATACAAGTAACTAAAACATCTGAATATGATGCAACATTATTTGTTTTCATTGCAACAATATCACGGTCAGGGAAAATTCTATCTAAGTGAAGTTCTAGTGTATCTTCAATAGATATAATTTTTTCTTCATGTTTTGTGTGAGCTGCCAAATATTTAACAAACTCAGTTTTACCAGAACCAGTTTCTCCGGCTACTAGGATATTACAATGTCCTTCAACACATTTTATTAAAATATCATGAATATCTGCTGTAAAATAATCTTCTTGTAATAATTTTTGTTTTTCCAAACGAATCTTAGCAGGAGTTTTACGAATAACACATGCAATACCATTTGTTGCAATAGATTCATGCACAAAGTTAAAACGTAACTCAGCTGATTCAGCATCTAGAAATGGTTTAGCATTATTAAATGTTGTTCCCATTACATTAGAACACTGAAAAGCCAGACGTTCCATGAACTCTTGTGTAACGCCTGCTACTTCAATTCTTTTAGATCCTTGAGTTAGTGAACGAACCCAAATCTGACCTTTATTACAGAACGAAATATCAGTAATATCATCATCATCTAATAATGGTTGCAAAGGACCAAAATCCAGTTTGTCAAAAATACTCTCGTTCATCTAACCACTTCCCTTTTTATTTTTTATTCTTTTTATTCTGTCCAAACAGTAATACTATTGATATAGTTTTTAAGTTCTTCACTACTTAATTTTAAATCTCCTGGATCATCTTTTAAACTCTCAGCTGTTGGTACAGGAATTAATGTAGTAGAAACTGATCTTAAATATTTTGCCTTATTTAATAAAATATAATACTCTTGAGGTACTGCAAATATTAAAGTTGATGGACTCTTTTTCTCATCAATATCTGCAAATACATTATTACCATTACTATCATTAACAGCAATTACTTTAACATTTTCAAGTAATTTACCTACCATGATTTTATCACTTGTCTTGATATTTTCCCCTTCAGCAGAAGCATTTTGCGCTTTTAAATAAATATCAATATAATTTCCTGGATAAATAGCATTACCATATGTAGTTTCAGTAGAAACATTCATATAATATAGAACATATCCTTCTGGATAATCATATATAATTTCATCTGGTAATTGACTCTTTTCAACAACTGATCTTTTATAGAATAAACTACCCTTAGGAATTACACTATCAGCATTTGCATACTTATTCTTAACTTCATTTATATCTGTATAAGCAAATCCATCTGAAATTGTTTCACGAGATACATTCTTAGTACCAATCATATCTTCTGTTATCTGTGCTCCAGGCTTAATTGTTTCTTTTGCATAAGGAACATTAGTAGGTGTAATTGCTTTTTTTACTCTATTGTTATATCCAAAATATAGAACAAATACAGCTGCAACTACACCTAAAACAGTAACAGTATTTTTATTAGATAATATTTTTCTTATTGTTACATTTAAGTTTCCCATTTTATTCTTTCCACCTTTCTAATCTTTATCCTTTAAATATTTTAAAGTTAAGATTGGATCGTTTTTATTATTAGTTTCTAAAATACCTTCTATTTTAGTTGAAATATTGATATTAGACTTACCATCAGGAGTTAAACTATTATTCATAGAATCTACTTGAATAGTAACCTTAGGTGGTACTTCATTAATATCATAAAACTTAATATCATACTCTCTTGAATTATCTACATTAGCAGCAAATCGAAGGATGAAGTTTTCAACAAACTTCTCCTTATCGATTCTATATACACCACGTTCTGTATAATATGCTGCATCAACCGCATCCATCATAGATGCTTGAGTTGTTTCTTTTAATAAGTAATAATCTAATTCATTACCAGTAGAATAATTATTAATTAAATTGATTGTAGCAAGTGTTAAAAGACTAAGTACAATTACACCTACTAATAAATACGCTTTATTCATACTCTATTACACCACCCTTAATTATTGTTAATACCTAGACTAACATTTCTTGAAAAATCAGTAGTATAAGTATTATCTCCTAATAAATTACTCTTGTAATAATATAATCCTTCAACACCAGTTACTGGGTTTTTATTATTACCTTCATATAATGTATAACCATTCTTCTTAGCATACTCTCTTAATGATTTAATATTTGCTTTAGTTAAATGTACAGTATAATCTGCAACTCCACTATAATTTGCTTCATCGTTACCCGCTGCTTCAGCTTGAATCTTCTCAGCATATTTTCCTGGATCTATACCATATCCTGCTGTATCATCTTTTATTGTATTATCTTTAGCAGCACTAGTCCAGTTAAATCCAGGTTCTCTAGTACCTTCTTTAGCTGGGAATAAGTTAGAAATTGCTACTGGTCTAAAGTCTGCATTACAAATTTCTGTTGAATTTTCATCATCACAGTTTCCACTGCCACCACCTGATGGAGGTGATTTAGGTGTTGGAATATCTGGAGGACATACAAGATTACTTAATGCATAGAAGCATTTTAAATCAAAACTCCAATTATATTTACCAAATTTAAATATTTTAGCTGTTATATTATCATCTTTTTGAATTGATATATTATCTATCTTAGTCATATCTTCAGCAACACCATTAGTACCTGGACAAGATTCTGGACCAAGTTTCCATTTCCACCATTGTTCATTTACTGGTTCGAAATCATATCCTGTACAATAATAGTTTTTCTTTTCACGAACTGTATTTATATCAAATCCTTCTTCTCTATAATATCTCTTTGCTGTCTTTAAGTTAATCCATGTACCTGGATATGTAATAGTAGTTTTATAATGTTGCCAATAAGTTGGATTATCTTTACCATAACATTTACCATTAATACCATTTGGATTTATATTACACTCAGAATTTTCCACTCCTTTTTCTAGATCAGTAACAAGTGGAATAAACATTTTAATATCTCCTGATGGATTATAACATGTTTTACTATCATTATTTGTTTTATTTTGTGCTGAGAAAGAAGATTTATTTTTAGTATCCTGATCTTTCATAACACTATTATCTGCATTTATTTGGAATTCTGCAGTATCTTCTTTACATGCTGCACTTGCTGTACATTTTTCTAGTTGAGCTGCTATCTTATCGAATGCATCAACATAATGCTTACGTACTTCTTTATCACTCTTCTTACAGTCTGAAGCATTATCATCATCTTGAACGAATCCACATACTTCTGGACATTGATGAGTAGTTGTTACTTGACGTTTAATTCCGCCATCATCAATATTATATTTTCTTGGTGTACCATAACCATTAACACCATTTGCTTTTCCATATAATGCTTGAATATTCTTTCTAGTTACTGTTTTATTACGATAATAGTATGGAGATGCTCTTTTTATAGCTTCAACCATATTTTCAACTGCTGTTGTTCCAGTAGTTTTATCAATTGTATATGAAATTGCTTTATCATTATCATCTGTTATAGAACAATTGCTATTTGAACTCTTCCAACATGGTTGCCATACATAATCCATCCATTTTGGTGAATTACTTGATGCTTTCTTGTAATATCCCATTGGATATTTTTGTTTCATAGTATAGAAGAAATCAACACAATGATCTAAATTAGCTTGAATTTTACTATTAGAATTACATTTTGAATCTGAATAATATGGATCATTTTTAGATTTAGCAAGTTTTTCTACTTTAGCAGCTATATCATTTGTTGCTGTTTTCTTAACTGAATCAGTTTTATTTTTATAAACCTTCTTATAACATGAATTAATACAAGATTGTGTATATTTACCACCATCACAAGATTTTACACAACTATCAAATTTATCATTTGGACCTGCCTGTGTTTCTTGTGCATTACCATTACATATTGGAGAATAACTCCAAGATGAAGGTGGTGTTGGCCATTTGATTTTTGTTGACAAATCTACTTTACATGTTACTTTACTCTTTACAGTTACCTTATATTGGAAACATAAACCTGCTTTTGTAGCAACTGGTGGATCATAAGTAACTTGAATTTGTTCTTGACATACTACATTACAAGCATTTCCCTCTTTTGTACCATCTACTTCTGTATGTCTTGTATAATATTTTTCAGTTCTCTCTGTTACTTGATCTTTAGTACATGATAACATTCCTTTTGGACTAATACCATTAGGAGAATATTCTAATAATTTATAACCTTCAGCTTCTATTTCAGCTACTGCAGCATTATATTCATCATTATTAGCAGCACTTCTTAAAAACTCTGCATATTGCTTATATGCCTTTAATGAAGATTGTCTTACTTTCTTAATAGTTTTTGCAGTAATATCATATGAAGCTGAATAATTTGTTCCATAACAATATGGAAAACTTTGTCTCATTTGATTATTAAATCCTTCTATATCAGTTTCAAGTAAATAAGGTGCTGCATCAGTTGTTGAGTTATACTTAGCTTGAACCATTGCATCACATTCTGCTTGTTCTTCAGCACTTAAAACTCTAGCTTGTTTTGTACTTTTTGCCTTAATTACTTTAGTAATAACCGCACCTGTTCCAGTAATACTAAAATTAGATTTTGAATTAAGTTCAACACTACCTGGACGGCATGTTGTTGTTTTTGTTTTTTTACCATCTACATAACTAACTTTTAGTACTTTTCCATCCTTATCATATCCTTTAGGTGGATTTTTTGAAGTATCTCCTTGTAATTCTGCAATTACAACTAAACGTATCTGAGAATCAGCAAGTTTTGGAATGGTAATAGTTTTATCATCTCCACCCTTGTATGTAAAACTACCTGTAGGTTTAGAACTTTCAACATTACTATAATCAAATTCATCTACTTCCCCATAGTAATACTTTACATTCCATAACCCTTCTTTAGCAGATACTTTTACATAGTAATTGTTTCCATCTTGGCTTGAACTTAACATATCACCATTATAGAATGCATTACTACACGCATTATCTGCTGCAGAGTTATTATCATTACTTGATGATTTTTTCTTAGCTTCAACACTATTTGGAATAAGTATTAAAGCAATTAACATTAGTATACACAAACACAACCCTTTATTTTTATACTTTTTCTTGTTCATCTTCATCATCTTCTTTTTCTCCTTCCATTATCTTCTTTATTCTATTATAACTCTTTTTTTCAGTTATTCCATAATTTTTTACTTTTTCTTCATTTCTAACACGTCTTGCGTCAACTACAAAGGAGTATTCTGAAGTTGGTCCAAAAAATCTAGTACATGTAACTAATGAAATCAAATCATCCGATGGTTTTACATTAATATCAAATTTAAAATAACTATTTTTTTGTTCTTTTTCAATATATTCACTTATCTGTGTATCAGTGATCAATGGTTTTTCTTCATTAACTTCTTCCTCTTTTTGAAAAGAAACTGCATATATTTTATATAAATAGTTTTTTCCACCTACTGTATATTGAATATATTTATTCTTTTCTAAAAAACTTGGATATATAAACGACATTAATTGTTCAAAACGACT
The DNA here is from genome assembly GCA_902784095.1 of uncultured Erysipelotrichaceae bacterium. Taxonomy (GTDB): domain Bacteria; phylum Bacillota_I; class Bacilli_A; order RF39; family UBA660; genus UMGS995. The sequence goes on from CACZTK010000061.1 coordinate 26,967, forward strand.
ATGATTCTTATCTGTAATAATTGGATTTGATGATACATTCAAAACATTATGTGAATAAATTGTTACTTTTTTTGTTAATGTTTTATCTTTTGAAAAACTCCATCCTAAGTCATGATCAGGATTAGTAACATCTGTATCATCGTAATAAACAATTGGAAAATCAATATTAGTACCTTGAACTCTCAACCAACCAATTGCGTCTTCGTCATCATTTCCTTTATATTTTTTAATATTATCAACTCTATCTTGAATTAAATAATATGGTGAAAAATATTTTATAAATAATATTATTATACCTATTATTATAATCAATAATAGTATTGAGTAACCTAACTTACTATTTTTTTTAACTTCTTTCTCCACAAAATCACTCCTACTTTGTTAATGAATATGGATCAGTATTTGTACCACTACCATCTTTAATAACCACATCTTTGCTCAAATATCCTACAACTCTTAAACCATATTCATTTAAACTATCAAAAGTTTCATTAAACACTCCCATAGTAGGACTATTTACATATACAGTATTTTTAGATTTTAATATTTCATAATACCAAGAACTATTATTAGTAGTTGAGACTACACTATACAAATCAAATAAACTCATTTCTCTAATCTTTAAGTTATATGCTTTAGTAGATGAACTTTTACCATATAGTACTTTGTCTTTATATTGCTCAAATTTCATACTCTTCTTTGCAAAATAATCTGTCTTTACATTACTTACTAGTTTATTAGCAATATTATAAGCCATTGTACCCTTACTACTAGGATTATAATAGTCTAATTCATCACCATACTTAGTATAGAAAGCTCCATCATCACCAGAAATACAGTCAGTAGAAATAATTTTTGTTGTTCCATCTTCTTCTTTTCCAATTACTCTCCAAGTATATCCTGAATATGATATGTAGGTTCCTGTTTCTACATTTGATATTTTAGTTCCCTTTTTATGATTAATTTCGTTTCCTTTTAAAACATATGGATTTAAATTAGTACCATCACCAGATATGATTACAGAATCCTTAACTATATTAACAGCAGGCTTTACTGCAAATATTTGTTCTTCGCTTACTGGCTTAAATTCTGTTAATCCTGAAGCATTCTTATCAAAATAAGAATTAACATAATAATTTCCATTAGTTGTAGTTCCATTAGTTGTCCAAACAGCTACATTATTTTCTAAATTTGTAGTATCATTAGTTTTTGCATTTTTATAATCTATTATTGATAATAAACCTACAGGTTTCTTTTTAGAATATTTTCTACATTCATTATAGTTTTTTGGATCACTTACTTTTTCATTACACCATTTACTTTTTGGATAAATAACTTCTTTTACACTATCACTTAGTTTCTCATAAAAATAATCATTAAGCCATGTATCAATTCCCGCATAATTAACATTTCCTAGTGCTTCACTTGATACAACTTTAACAGTACCATCCTTATTTATACCAACAATTTTAAATAGAATATTATCTAATAATATATAATTATCATCATGTACACCTTTATAAGTAGTTGCTTTATTATTATCTTTTAAAACAACACTATTCAATGTTTGAGTAACAATAACTTTTCTAATCTTAATAGTTTCATTATCTAAGCTATCTTTGATTTTATATGTAACTTCATATGTACCTACCTTAGATGTATTAACTGATGAACTATCAATTTTTACTTTTTTAACATCAATAACTCCATCTGTATCATCTACTACACTGCTTACTCCTAATTCTTTGTATTTACTATTTCTATATATAACTATCTCATTATCACCAGTTAGTTTTATTTTTGGACCTTTATAATCAATTTTTGATTTAAATACTCCACAATTAAGATATACACTATACTCATAATTATCATTTTTCTTTGCTACTCTTCCCCAACTCTCTTCAGAATTACAAAAATTATTAGTATAAGGTGCCCTTAAATCTTCTTTAATAAAATCTTTTTTATACAAAGTATCAAGCGATACCTTCTTAGAATTAGTTCCTTTAGGTAGTTTTGATTCATTGATTTCAAAATATCTCTTAGTAGCATCAATCATTTTATTCTCCATACTTTTAAACTTTAAAAGCGGATAAATCACAATAAACCAAACAACTAGTCCAATTATAACTACTGCAATAAAAAGTTTCAATTTTTTCATATTTTTTTCTTCCATAATTATCTCCTATCACAATGTTATTATGCCTAGTACCCCTATTTTTACTATCTACTCTTAATTGTACCATATATCAAGAAAAAGTCAACTAAAGATAAGCAAAAAAAACTTGCAAAAATTGCAAGTTTTAATGGTTCTATAATAAATAGTGTTGGTGAGGTACTTTCTCACTGATACTATTTTTATTTATAATAAAGAGACATGTCAGATTACTCATG
>CACZTK010000062.1 GCA_902784095.1 uncultured Erysipelotrichaceae bacterium
AAATACCAATACTAGGCATTCCCATTCCTGATGCCATTACTGTTACTAATTTATCTTTATAATAACCAGTATATGCATAAATATTACGTACAGTATTAACTAATTTATAATCAGATAAAAACTCTTCAGCAATATGTTTAGCACGTAATGGATCTCCTGGCATTATTACTGTTTTTGCGATATCTCCTACATTTGCTTCTATATGTGGTGTTGCCATCAATCTACCTTCTTTCTAAAAATATTATATCAAGAATGATAAAAAAAATAAACTGATAAGCATAAAACTTATCAGTTTTTTATTATCTTTTCTTTATTTCCTCTTTAATAAATTTAATAAACTCATCAAGTGACATAGAAATAGTTTCTAAACATCCATATTTTTTATAACTTATTAAATTATTATCACGTTCTCTATCTCCAATAATTAGAGTATATGGATTTTTCATGCTATGACTTTGTCTAATCTTTTTATTCATTGACTCATCACTATTATCATATTCTACTCTAATACCTTCTTCTAATAATATTTCTTTTAGTTTGTTACAATATTCATCATGATATTTCATATTAACTGGAATAATGTTTACTTGAACTGGAGAAAGCCATACAGGAAGAACTCCCCTAAATTGTTCTAAGATTAGCATTATAAATCTTTCATATGAACCTAAGACTGCTCTATGAACCATAACAGGAGTTTGTTTTTCACCATGTTCATCAATGTATGATAACTCAAATCTTTTTGGAGTTGCAAAATCAACTTGAACAGTTGGTATTTGAATTTCACGTCCTAAATCATCTTTAAACATAAAATCAATTTTTGGTCCATATAAAGCAGCTTCTCCTTCACATTTCTTAGCGTTTAAATTAAGTTCATTGCAAACTTCTTCAAGCATACTTTCACATAAATCCCAATCTTCATTACTACCAATATATTTTTCTGGATGACTATAATCTCTTACAGATAAGGATACCCAAAATGCATCATATAATCCCATATTAGAATAAAACTCTTTTATTAGTTTGACCATATTTATAATTTCATCTTTTACTTGATCAATTCTACAAAAAGAATGTCCATCTTCAATAGTAATTGCATATACTCTAGAAAGTCCACTAACAGCACCTTGATGCTCAGCACGATATTGTTTATCAGATTCCATATATCTAATTGGTAAATCTTTATAACTTCTAAGTTTTGAAGCAAATAATTGAGTATGATGTGGGCATTGAACTGGTTTTAAAACAAATTCATGTCCTTTAGGTGAAGAAACTCTAAATAATTCATCATTAAACTTTTTTGCATGACCTGAAGTTTCAAATAAGGAAATATCGGAAAGTGATGGACAACTAACTTTTTGAAATCCATACTTTCTACAAACTCTTTCTATTTCTTTTTGCAGTTCATCTTTCACAATAGTTCCTCTAGGAGTATATAAAGGTAAGCCTGCTCCTACATAATCTGAAAAACAAAATAAATCTAGTTCTTGACCTATTTTTCTATGATCACGTGATTTTACATCATCAATAAGTTCTATATATTTATTTAATTCTTCTTCACTATTAAATGCTTTACCAACAATCCTAGTAATCATTTCTTTATTAGAATCACCATCTAAATATACTCCACTAATTTTTAATAATTTGACAAAAATACTATTATCTTGCTGTCTAATCATTCTTTCTAACTCTTCAAAATCATGTTCACTTACTTGGTCATTAACTTTAAATTCATAATAGAATTCATCTTCATTATACTTCCTATTATCTAAACTTACATTTTTATATTTTTCTTTTATTATTTTTTCAAGTAATATTGATCCTTTTTCATTTAACATATTAATTCCTTCTTTCTTATTATCTTACTTTTTGATTAGGAGTATTTCGTCTCACTTTCCGTCATTATAATCATCTCCTTAAAGCAAAAGAGAATGACACCATATAGGAGTGCATAAGCACGGTACCATCCTCTTTTTCTCTTAATTTATTTAACCGTAATATACGGGCAATCTCTTTCGAGTGCAACTAATAGGTAGTAATTATTATATTTATTTATTATCTTCCACCAA
>CACZTK010000063.1 GCA_902784095.1 uncultured Erysipelotrichaceae bacterium
CTTCATCAATTTCTAAAAATTGCTTTGGAGTTCCATTAGTTTTCATTCTTTTGCCAACTCCACCTGCAAAAATAACAACAATATTCACCTTTTAATCTCTCCTATTTAAATCTCATTTTGTGCCAAATTGATATTAAAACATATAATCTATAATTTGATTTTCTTAAATAACGAATTAATTTTCTTTTATTTGCCATTTCATTATATACTTCTATATTGGTCATTTTGATATTTTCATCAAATTCTCTTATTATTTTTAAGTTCTTTTTTCTTACCGGTAAAAGCATCAAAAAATCCATAATTGTTCCTTGTGTTGTTTGAGTTATATAGTTCAATATGTAACTTCTTACATTATCAGATATATTTAAGCATTTTTCTTGATAATATTTATTAATTTCATAAGAAACTTTTATACTATCTTCATAATGTTTCTTTCTACTTTCTATACTTACACTTTGCTCTTTTCTTCCTATTCTATATATATATATTGGTTCATGAGTTATATAGATATCTTTAACTCCAACTATAGGATATAATGCATATTGAGTATCTGTATATAAACACTTATGCAACAATTTAACATTAAGCTTTCTTAATAATTCAGTTTTATAACACAACGTGTACATATTAAGATGATGATTGGTTTTAGTTATTATATTTTCAAAATCATATTTACCATTTACTTTATCTTCGAAAAAATCTTTATTATTATATTCACTACTGTTTTCTAGAAATTCTTTATAAGAAGTATATACACAATCTGTATCTATCTTTCTAAGTAGTTCTAAAAGTTTTTCAAAATTCTCAGAATCGTACCAGTCATCTCCATCTAATTGTTTAAAATACTTTCCTTGTGCTATCTCTATACTTTTATTTATAGTAGATCCATATCCTCCGTTTTCTTTATGAACTAACTTAACTATTCCAGGATATTTTTTTTCATATTCCTTAACAATATTAGCAGTGTTGTCCTTGCCTCCATCATCTTCTACTAAAATTTCCAAATCATCTATATTCTTTACTAATAAAGATTTTAATGCATTATCTATATAATCTTGTACATTATATGCTGCAATTGAGACTGTAAGTATTTTATTCATATCTTATTCTCCTATTCTATATATTTTTATTTGATGTGTTATCCTTTTTTCAATTGGAGGAAGTTTCATATAGTCTCCATATAAATTAGTTAAATATTTATCATAACATGAAAAAGTATTAACTTTCATCCCCTCAAAAACAACCTTTGTATCAGTTACTTCAGATTTTAATAATTTCTCTTGAGGTCCATATCCCCATAAAACACCGCCAACATATTTAGAAGTTTCAAAATCAAACTTCTTTGAAATCTTATCTATTCGGTTTATTAGTCTAACAACTCTAGCTTTTTTATTATAATATTTTCTTAATATTTTTTTAGGCAATATAATCCATTTGTTTCTACTTTCATTCTCTATTATTTCATCTTTTACTTCAATTGTTGCAAGAATTTTCCTTAAAAACAATACTTTTTTGTATATTTTTTCTGTCTTTTTATTACTTTCAGGTAATCCATCCATTGGAAAAATATCAACCCATAAATAATTGTCAAATTCATTTTCATAATAATGTGTTTCCATCTTAAATTTTGTATTCATTACTTTTCCAAATGGTAATAACAAATTATTATATTTGAATGATCTAAAAATAAGACTTTCATTTAAATGATAATTATATTTTTTTAATATTTCATGAAATTTTTCATAATCAGGTCTAGGCATTAGAATATCAACATCATCATCCCATGGTATAAAACCTTTGTGTCGTATTGCACCTAACAAAGTTCCTCCACAAATATAGTATGTAATTTTTTCTCTTTTACAAAATTTATCTATCTCTTCAAGCATATTCTTTTGTTCTTCATGTATTTGTTCTATATTTAAATAATTATTTTTTTCCATTTTTTGTTATATCCCTTTCATTTTTCACACTATCTTGTAAAAAATTCTTCAATTTTTTGTTCTTCTTTTTTTATATTATATCCGCAATTTTCAATTAGTTTTAAATCTATCACTCTATTGTATTTTATCTCTTTAAAATCTTTAAGTATTCTATCTGCCCAATATAATTCGTCATAATTTAATGATAAAAAATTAAAGTTTTCCTTTATAATTTCAACCTCGTTAGGAATCACATTGGAAGAAGCATAAATTGGTAACCCTGCTGCTTGAGCTTCTATAAGCACAACTCCCAATCCTTCAAATACTGATGGAAATACAAATACATCCATAGCTTGCATTAATTCTGAAACATCTTTTCTTGGGCCAAGGAATTTGACATATTCTTCTATCCCGTTGTGCTTAACAATCTCTTTTATTTCTTTTTCATCTTGTCCCTCTCCAATTAATAATAGCATAGTTTTTTTATTTTTTTTATGTATTTCATTAAATATCTTTATTAAAAATTTGTGGTTCTTTTGAAAATGAAATCTACCTACATGACCAACTACAAAGTAATCTTCTAATTTCATTTTTTTTCTATAATCATTTCTAATTTTCTCGTTATATTTAAACTTTTCAAGATTAATTGCATTTTTTATTACTAAATATTTGTCGTTTTGAATTATTTTCTTATTATAAAACCACTTACTAGCATCATCAGAGCAACTCCAGAAATCAGTAGCATATTTATTTATTAGTAATCTATTCCATCTATGTAATAATCCTCTTAAAAACGAATCCATATTTTGTGAATTATGGCAATGAATAATTCTATATTCAATTCCATATTTTTTTGCATATTTAAGATAATCTATATTAGCTAAACTACAAACGTTAACCCATATAGTAGAATATTCATTACTATGATTTTTAAAAAAATCTTTCATTTCTTTTTTATAATTTTTATAATTTTTACTTCGGGCAGTAATTCTATAAATAGTTCCACCTAATTCTTTTATTTCTTCTTCATACGCAACTTTTTCTGTATTGCATAAAAAATCAAATTGAATTTTACTCCTATCTATATTTCTATAATAATTCATTATTACACTTTCAATGCCACCAGGTAAATCTGTAATTCCAAAAACTAATACTTTTTTCATTTTTATCCTCTCTTATTTTGCATTTGTCTTATTTTACATATAAATTCTGTTAAAAAATACAATTTATGTTTTAGAGTAAATAAAGTGATTTTTCTTGTTAAAGATATATTCTCATAATTACTATTAGTTATTCCTTCTTTGAATATATCATTTTGACAAATTTTTTTTAATAGTTTTAACTTATTTTTTTCTTTATTATCCGGATGATAACAATAATTAACAGCAACAAGCATAACATGATATGCAACATAATTATAAAAGTTTTGCATTATCTCAGTTTCAGAATAATTACTTGTAATGTAATGTTTACATTTTATCATAGACTCTAAATACTTATTTGCATAATTGTCGTCATATTTTTTTACAACAGAATCAGAATTATTTCTATAATTATATAATGCTTTCATAAAAAAAACTGCTTTATTAATATTTTTTGACAATTCCATATTAAATAATGCATCTTCACCTACTACTATACTTTCATCAAAAGTAATTCCGTTCTATTATTTCTTTTTTAATAAGTTTCATATGACAGAACCCAAATCCTGTTTGAGGATTTAACGTTTTTATTAAATAATCATAAGAATTATAATCTTTTATTTCACCTATTGCATTTATTGGTTGCTTATATTTATTGTAAACTCTGTTATATCCACATAATACAACTTCAGCTTTATTTTGAATTCCGATCTTAGAAAGTTCTTCTACATAATCCTTCTCAATCCAGTCATCAGAATCCACAAAAGTAATCCATCGTCCTTTAGCTTTTTTTATACCAGTATTTCTTGCAGAACTAACTCCACCATTTTCTTTGTGTATAACAATTACTCTATCGTCTTTTTCAGCATATTCATCACATATTTTTCCACAATTATCTGGAGATCCATCATCTACCAATATAATTTCAAGATTTTTATATGTTTGATTTATTATTGATTCAATACATTTATCTAAATATTTTTCTACTTTATATACAGGAACAATAACTGAAATTAATTCTTCCACTATTTCCTCCTAAAAACTTTTTTCATATTTTTTTCCAGTAAATTTAGACCTTAAAAAAGATGTTCCTTTCTTCCACCAATCAACTTTTTGTATACTCATAAATTTAACTTCTTTATATTTATACCCTTTAGTGTTAATCCAAACATCTAAAAGTCTTTCGCTTATTCTTCCTGGATACCTTGCGTGAAAACTATCATATTGACCAGGATCAATTCTTTTTTCAAGTTCAAATAAAATGTCAAATACCCATGTAAGATA
>CACZTK010000064.1 GCA_902784095.1 uncultured Erysipelotrichaceae bacterium
TGAAAAGGTTTTATTAACAGGTAATAAAGAAGAAAAGAAAATGTATTACAATCACTCAATGTATTTAGGTGGTTTAAGAGAAAGAACAGCTAAAGAAATGAGAGAAAGATATCCAGAAGAAATGGTAGAACGTGCTGTAAAAGGTATGTTACCACACAACAGATTAGGACGCCAAATGTATAAGAAGTTACATGTATACGTTGGTAGTGAACACAAACACGAAGCACAAAAACCAGAAGTGCTTGAGGTTAAATAGGAGGGTTAAAGTATGGCAAAGAGTAAAAATGTTTATACTGGTACAGGACGTAGAAAAACAAGTGTTGCACGTGTTAGTCTAACTTCAGGTACAGGAAAAATAACAATCAATGGACATGACGTTAATGAATATTTTACAGATAAATTATTAATCTTAGATATGTGTCAACCATTAGATGTTACTAATACTAAGGAAATGTTTGATGTTAATATCAAAGTTAAAGGTGGAGGTCTTTCAGGACAAGCAGGAGCTAGTCGTTTAGGTATTGCGAGAGCATTACTTGATTACGATAAAACTACTCCAGCAGATTCAGAAAATAGTTTCCGTAAGACATTAAAAGTTAACGGATTCATTACTAGAGATGCTCGTAAGAAAGAACGTAAGAAACCAGGTTTAAAGAAAGCACGTCGTGCACCACAATTCTCAAAACGTTAATATATGTTTCAAAGAGTCCATATTTATGGACTTTTTCTTTTTATAAATAATATAGTAGTAATTAGATTATTAATACGTTATAATACTATTATAGAAAAGAGGCAGTATAATGAATGAAAAAGAAATAGTAATCCCAGAGGGATGGACTTATTTTGCTCATAGAACTAATACTGAAAGATGGAATACTGATCCATTTACTATTGATGTTATTATTACTAATAAACTAATGAGTGTAGTTACTGAAAAAGATATTTATCAAGAAGTAAGACATTATGGGATAAAAAAACCTGGTTATACAAGTGGTAAAGGAATACCTTTTGAAATAAGGAGTCTAATTTGTGAATTGCCATATTTAAGATCAATGGAAGATGATTTTGATATGAAAAACATTATGTTAAATGAATTCTACTATGATAAAAGAAATTTGGGTGGTGCACGTGGCGCTAGACACCATAGCATACCAAAGGATGAAGAACTAGTTGTATTAGGAATAGGAAAATATAATGAGGTTACTGGACAAGAAAATAACATAATTTTGACTATACCAAGAAGATTTATGGGATTTTATAGGGATGAAGTACAAAAAAGTAATAATACAATTATTCCGCTAGAAAAAAGAAGTGCTAATTTAAAAATAGATAGTTCTAGAAGTAAATAAATATATAATATTTATAGGATGGGATATTAATGAGAAAGAATATTTTAAAATTGAGTATATTATCACTTATATTGATTTCTATTTCTTCAATTATATTAATATTATTTGGTAGAGTTTATACTGCAAGTTTTAAATTAAATTCTGCAAGTACATATAATATTGAATTAGAAAATGAAACAGGAAGAGTATAAATATTAGATGAGAAGAAAGTAGGAGATAATTATATAGTAAAAGTGGAATCACAAAAACCAGGAAGGGCTACATTGGTTCTAAATAGTGATGATTATCAACAAAATATAGTATTATATGTTCATAATACAATGGTGATAACTGAAAATACATTATTTGGTAAATCTACAGCATCAGAAGTTATACCTATATCATTATCAGTATTCTTATTGTATTTACTATATTTATTAATGAAAAGATATAATTATTGTAAAGAAGTAAGTATTTATCAATATAAGAATATTGCATATCTAGGAATTATTATTTTTATTTCAATATTTACTTTGACTAATATTATATCTATATTTAGATATCAAGGATTATATGATACGATAGAAAGAATGATTAGCTCGACTTCAATAGTTTCGTTATTTATATTTCCAATTGCTCTTATTATGTCTATATTAGTAACTATTAGTAATATAAGATTAATTAGGAGAGAAGGCTTATCGATAAGAAACTTATTAGGACTATTATTAGGTATGTTTATATGTATAGCAACATTATTACCAGACTTTGTATATAATATTCTAATGAAAATTCAACTAGTAGACATATATAATCAAAACTCTATAGGACCATATTTATATAGTTTTTTAGAGTCTTTAGTATACACTACAATAGCATATTTAGAATGTGTATTAATTGGTACAATAATTATTGCTTTAAAATCAGTTAAACAAAAAGAAAATTACAATATAGATTATATGATCATTTTAGGGTGTAAGATAAGGAATGATGGTTCATTAACTCCATTGCTTAGAGGAAGAGTTGATAAAGCAATAGAGTTTAGAAATAAACAAAAAGAACTTACTGGTAAAGATTTAGTCTTTGTACCTTCAGGTGGTAAAGGAAAAGATGAAGTTATTTCAGAATCAGAAGCAATGAAAAATTATTTATTAGAGCAAGGAATAAATAAGAAAAATATTTTAGTGGAAAATAAATCTACTAATACATATGAAAATATAAAGTTTTCTAATAAATTAATAAATGATAAAAATGCAAATATTTGTTTTTCTACAACTAATTATCATGTTCTTAGAGCAGGATTAATTGCGACATCTCAAGGATTATCTATACAAGGTATTGGTTCTAAGACAAAAGCATATTTTTGGATAAATGCATTTATTAGAGAATTTATTGGTACTATAAATTCAGAAAAGAAAAAACACATAATAGTATTTATTTTAATAGCAATTGTTATTATGATAATGATTGGAATTACATATATTGTTAATAATACTAACTAACTCAACCACCAGTGTGTGTAGATTTTTGATAGATTATTATATAATTTAGTCATGAAAGGAGATAAAGTTCATGGATTTAATTAAAATTGGTAAATTTATAGCAACAAATAGAAAGAATAAGAAAATGACTCAAGAGGAATTAGCAGAAAAACTATATATTACAGATAGAGCAGTATCTAAATGGGAAAGGGGATTATCTTTACCTGATGCAGATAAGATGTTAGACTTATGTAATATATTAGAAATTAGTGTCAATGAACTTTTAATGGGTGAGAAAATTGATATGAAAGATTATAATAAGAAAACTGAAGAATTACTATTGGAAATGGCAAGACAAGAAGAAATTAAAAATAAAAGATTACTTGTTGATATGTATGTATTAACAGGAACTGCTGTAGTATTTTATATAGCTATTACATTACTTGCTTGCTTTACCTTAGAAAAAGGTCCGGTTTTAGGAACAATCATATGTTTATCAACTATTGCAACAGTACTTATTTGTTTCTATGGACTTAAACTAGAAGCAGATGCAGGTTATTATGAATGTAAGAAATGTCATCATAGATATGTTCCAACATCTTACTTTTCTGTACTTATGGCACCACATATTAATACAACACGATATATGAAATGTCCAAAGTGTAATACAAGATCTTGGGCTAAAAAAGTAATGACTAAAAAGGAAGATTAAATTCTTCCTTTTATGTTATACTTAATAAGTAGGAGGATTTATATGAAAAAAGATTCAAAAAAAGAATATAAAATATGTTTTATACTTAACACAATATCAGCATGTTTATTTGCACTTACAGGAATAATGACTATAATTGAAGAAGGAATAAGTAAAATGACAGGAATTACTGATCTTGGGTTAAGTATTACTTTTGGTTCTTTGGCATTTTTGTATTATAAAAAATATAAGAAAGAAAAATAATTCTTCTTTATAAGGAGTAAAATATATGGAAAAAATTATAAATACTATCATAGAAAATAATTATGAATTATTTGGAAAAAATCCTAAAACAGAAAAAATTAATATAGGTTTTACTAATACAATTTATATTGTAAATAACTCACATGTAGTAAAGATATGTACTAATAAAGATAATGAAGTAAAATTCTTAAAAGAGATAGAGTTTTATAAAAAAAATAAAGATAATGATTTAATCCCCAAATTATATTACTATAATATCGATAAGAAAGAAGTTCCTTATTATTATGAAATTATTGAAAAAATAGATGGCGTATCGTTATATAGTATTTGGCATACTTTGGATGAAGAAGAAAGAGAAGATATAATTAAACAATTATGTACTGCAATGAAAAAATTTCATAGTAATATAGGTAATAACTATGATTGGACCAAAACAACAAGTGATTTATTTATTAAACTATATGAAAAGTCTAAGTTATTATTTAATGAAGATGAACAAAAACTTATTGATAAAGCATATTCTAGATTTAGTGAATTTTTAGATTCAAATGAATTTGTTTTAGTACATAACGATTTACATTTTGATAATATATTTTATAGTAATGGAAAAATAAAACTAATCGATTTTGAAAGATCTATTTATGCACCTAGAGATTTTGAACTAGATATACTTTATAGAATGATTAGAAAACCATGGAAGTTTGCTAGTGAAGAAATAGAACAATATACTAAATTAAGTGATTATGAAAATATTATGACTTATATCGAAAAGTATTATAAAGAGTTAGTTAGTAATAAATATTTATATCAAAGATTAGCTATTTATGATATGGTATATTTCTTAAAACAGTATCTAAATAATCCTCAAATAGAAGAATTAAAACAAGACATAATTGATGCAGCAAAAATAGTTACAAACTGATTTTAATTGATAAAAATTGTGTTTTATGATATAATATACGCGATTTGAAGGAGTGGAAATAATGATACTAACAGAAGAAATGAAGAAGGAAATAGAAAGAGTTCTTGAAGATGATCCTAAAATGGCTGAAAGAATATTAGCATATGATGATGAAGCTGTACGAGAATTATCTCATGAAAGTTATTTTACACCACAAGAGATTATCTATGCTTATGAACATAATAAAATAGAAGAATTATATACTGAGGCAGTAATAAAAGCAGAAAGAAAAAATCTATATTTTACCCTTATTAGCGAAAATACAACAAAAGCAAAAACTAAAATAAAAAAGGAAATTAATTCAATAAAAAAGTAAAAAGTATAAAAAGGCAATTTTAATAATTGCTTTTTTATTATATAATTATCTATATGTGATGGTGATAAATATGAAGAGAAAGAAAATTATAGTAAAAACAAGTATTATTAGTATAGTAGCAAATCTATTTCTAGTTATATTTAAAGCAATTGTTGGAGTATTATCTAACTCTATTGCAATTATTTCAGATTCAATTAATAACTTGAGTGATGCATTATCTAGTATTGTTACTATAGTAGGAGCAAAACTTGCTGGAAAAGAACCAGATAGAGAACATCCTTATGGTCATGGTAGAATTGAATATGTAGCATCTTTTGTTGTTTCAGCAATAGTACTATATGCTGGATTTACTGCTCTTATTGAATCAGTTAAAAAAATAATTAAACCAGAAATACCTACTTATAGTACTATTACTATAATAGTCTTAGTTGTTGCAATTTTTGTTAAACTTATTTTGGGAACATATGTAAAGAATAAAGGCAAAGAAATAAAATCAAGTTCTTTAGTGGCAAGTGGTGCCGATGCATTAAATGATGTGATTATTTCAGTATCAGTTTTATCATCTGCAATTATTTATATTGTATTTAATTTAAATATTGAAGCATATATCGGATTTTTAGTGTCTATCGCAATCATAAAAACAGGAATAGAACTTATTAAAGAATCAGTAAATAGTATGGTTGGAATTAGAATAGAGAATAAACTATCAAAAAGTATTAAGAAAGAAATAATGAAAGAAGAAAGTGTACAAGGAGTATTTGATTTAATTATAAATGATTATGGTCCAGAAAAGTTTTTAGGCTCTGTTCATATTGAAGTAGAAGATACATTAAAAGCTTCAGATATTGATAAACTATCAAGAAGAATAACTAAAAGAATATTAGATAAGTATGGAGTTATTTTACATACTATAGGAGTATATTCAATAAATACTAAAGATAAAGAAATAATAAGGATAAGAGAAGAAGTACATGATATAGTTTTCTTACATAAAGAAATACTAGAAATGCATGGTTTCTATCTTAATAAAGAAGAAAAAACAATGAGTTTTGATATAATAATTGATTTTGCTGCAGAGAATAAAGAAGATATTTATAAGAACATTTATGATGAAGTAAAGAAAAAATATAAAGATTATCACTTATCTATAATATTAGATATAGATGTAAGTGATTAAGGTGTAATATGAAAAGATGCAGTTGGTGTAATTTATCAAATCCAAAGTATGTCAAATATCATGATAATGAATGGGGTATTCTTAATACTCAAGATAAATACTTGTACGAAATGCTAATCTTAGAATCATTTCAAGCAGGTCTTTCTTGGGAATGTGTTTTAAATAAAAGAGAAAGTTTCAAAGAAGCATATGATGATTTTAATATTGATAAAGTATCTAAGTATGATGATAAAAAAATAGAAGAATTAATAAATAATAAAAAGATTATTAGAAATAGATTAAAAATAAAAGCAAGTATTAATAATAGTAAAATATTTAAAGATATAGTAAATGAGTATGGAACTTTTTATGATTATTTAAAAACTTATACTAAAGGAAAAATAATATATGAAAATGATAAAACTACTAATGATATATCAGATCAAATATCTAAAGATTTAACTTCTAGAGGTATGAGATTTGTAGGAAGTGTCATAATATATTCTTATTTACAAGCTATTGGTATTATTAATTCTCATCAAGATTGTTGTTTTATGTATAAAAATAATTAATTACTTACATATAATTATGTAGGTGATTTTTTTGTATATAGAATTATTCAGAAAAGTATTATTTGTTTCCATTGTTATTAGTAGTATAACTTGTTCATTTATTCAAAAGACTAAAGGTAATTTTAAGACTAATAAATTCTTAATACTATATAGTTTTATAATTAATATGCTAATTAGTATACTTTTTTGTATTAGTTTTACAAATCTTAGTATTATTTATGGTATTTGGGTAGGTTTCTTCTCATTCATTGGGTCTGATACATTCTTTAAAATATTAGAAGGAAAACTAAATTCTTATAGTGATATTAGGAGTAGAACTAATGCTTAAAATAAGATATTTTATTATTTCGTTTATTATCTTTTCATCAATATTCATGATTAATACTGTTCATAGTGAAGAATTACCTCTACTTCATAAAGTAATAACAATAGATCCTGGACATGGCGGAAGAGATCCTGGAACTAGATATGGAAAGATATTAGAAAAAGATTTAAACTTAGAAATATCAAAAGTATTGCAAAAAGAATTAGAAAAACAAGGAGCAATAGTTTACTTAATAAGAGATAAGGATGAAGACTTTTCTAAAAATACAGATTATCGTAAGAAAAGAGGAGATTTAAAAAGAAGAATAGATTTTATTGAAGAAAAACAAAGTGATATCTATTTATCTATTCATCTTAATTGGTATAGTGATTACTATTATCGAGGTTCAGAAATACTTTATACAAATGTAAATGACAAAAATAAAATACTTGCTGAAACATTAAGATATTCATTAATTGATAATAAGATAAAAACTAGAGAATTGAAAAAAACAGATTTATTTTTATATAAGAACACTAAGATACCTGGAGTATTAATAGAATGTGGATTTTTATCTAATAGAGATGATAGATATTTACTTCAAACTACAAAATATCAAGAAAAACTTTCTAAAGCAATTACCGATGGAGTAATTTTATATTTTAATAAATAAAACTTGTAAAAGCAGAAAAAAAAAGATATAATAAAATAGAGTAAAAAGAATAGAAAATGGGTGATATCAGTGATTGTTAGATTAATTAAGAAAACAAAAATGTATAACTATTATTTACCTACTAAAGTTGCTGGTAACTATTGGATTACTGATAGTGATCGCCCAGATAGTAGTAAGAACTTAATAAATGTTGAAGCTGAAGATGGAAAATGGAAAATCAAGAGTGATTTTGAGACTAAGATTATGTCTGGAAACATGGAAATAGAATCAGCTTATTTAAAAGAAAATGGAATATACTTTTTAAAAATAAATACTGCAAATGAATTTGTAATTCTATATTGTTCACCATCTATAGATAATTCAGAACAAAAATTACAAATTATTCGTAGTGGAAGTATCGTAATAGGAAATGATGCTCAAACTCATATAAACTATAGTAATAATTTAGTGTCAAAACAACATGCTAAACTAACATATGAAAATGGTATTTGGTCTATTCAAGATTTAAATAGTAAGTATGGTACATATGTAAATAATATTGCTATCACTAATCAAAAACTAGAATATGGTGATATTATCTTTATTATGGGATTAAAGATAGTAGTCATGAAAGATTATATAGTTGTTAATAATTTAGGGGATAGTGTTAAATATGATAGTAATACATTTTCTGTTACAAATCCAATTGTTCAAAAACAAACAGAAGAAGAAAAAGAAGAAGATGAAGTTATTGAATTTTATAAAGAAGATGATTATTTCTTTAGATCTCCAAGATTTAAATCTAGTATAGAACCAGTTGATATTGTTGTAGAAGATCCACCAGCAGGAGAGAAAGAAGAAGAAATGCCAATGATATTTGTAGTTGGACCTATGATTACCATGGCTATGAGTTCACTTGTATTTGGTTTTACTTCTTTTTCAGGTGTTATAAGTGGTGCTCAAGAATTAAGCAGTGCCCTACCAACATTAATTATGTCAGTAGCAATGCTTTTATCAATGTTACTTTGGCCTACATTATCAAGTAGATATCAAAAGAAACAACAAAAGAAGAAAGAAAAAATAAGAAGAGATAAATATATAGAATATCTAGAAGAAAGACGTACTGAAATAAGTACTCAAATTCAGATTCAAAGACAAATTCTAATAGATAATTACTTACCATTATCAGCAGTAAGAAATATAATTGATAGTAGAAAAAGAAATCTATGGGAAAGAGAAATAAAACAAGCAGACTTCTTAGATTTAAGATTAGGAGTTGGATCATGTGAATTATTTGGAAATATTAAATTCCCAGAACCACATTTTTCTTTAGAAGAAGATGAATTAAGAAAAAAAGTATATAAAGTAGCAAGTGAATCACGTATGTTAAATGATGTACCTATTTCTTTATCATTTACAAGAAATTATGTTTCTGCAATTATTGGAGAAGGAAAACAAAAACAAAAATTCATTGAGAGTTTAATTCTTCAGATGATGGCTTTCCACAGTTATGATGATTTAAAAATAGTATTATTTACTAATGAATCAAATGCTCATCTATGGGAATATTTAAAAGTATTACCACATTGCTTTAGTAATGATAAACAAGTTAGATATTTTGCAACTAATATAGATGAAATGAAAGAATTATCACTTCACTTAGAACAAGAATTCCAAGGACGTAATAGAGGTGATGAGACTAGAAAAGATGGTAGAGATTATACTAATTTTGAACCATATTACATGATAATTACAGATGACTATAAAATGGTTAGAGATTTAGAAATAATTAAAGATGTAGAATCTCAAGAAATAAATCGTGGATTTAGTTTAGCTATAATTAGTCCTAGACTTACTAATTTACCAAATGAATGTAGAACATTTATAAGTATTGGAGATCAAAAATCAGGTGTATTTGAAAATGAATTAGTTTCTAATAAACAAAAAGAATTTACTGCTGATTTTGATCCTAGTATAGATATGTATGCATACTGTAAAAAACTAGCTAATATACCTATTGATATTGCTAAGGAAGAAAAAAATATTCCTAGTGTTGTTAGTTTCTTAGAAATGTATAATGTCGGTATGATTGAACAATTAAATGTCTTAAATAGATGGAAATCTAATGATCCTACTAAATCATTACAAGTACCAATTGGTTTTGATAAAAATGGTGATCAATTTAAATTAGATTTACATGAAAAGTTCTATGGACCACATGGTTTAGTTGCTGGTATGACTGGTTCTGGTAAGAGTGAACTTATTATATCTTACATATTATCAATGGCTTTAAATTATCATCCATATGAAGTTCAATTTGTACTTATTGATTATAAAGGTGGAGGTTTAGCAGGAGTATTCCAAAACAGTGAAACAGGAATGAAACTTCCTCATCTTGCTGGAACTATTACAAACTTAGATACAATTGAAATGAATCGTGCTCTAGCATCTATTCAAAGTGAACTTCGTAGAAGACAAAGAGAATTTAATAAAGCACGTGATACATTAAATGAAAGTACAATAGATATTTATAAATATCAAAGATTATATCGTGAAGGTAAAGTAAAAGAACCAATTTCACATTTATTTATAATTTCAGATGAGTTTGCTGAATTAAAATCACAGCAACCTGATTTTATGGATCAGTTAATTTCAACTGCTCGTATTGGACGTAGTTTAGGAGTACATTTGATTCTTGCTACTCAAAAGCCAGCAGGTGTAGTTGATGATCAAATTTGGTCAAACTCTAAATTTAGAATTTGTTTAAAAGTTCAAGATAAAAATGATAGTATGGATATGATAAAATGTCCAGATGCAGCAGCCTTAAAAAATCCTGGTAGATTCTATCTACAAGTAGGTTATAATGAATTATTTGCATTAGGACAATCTGCATGGGCAGGAGCTCAATACTATCCAACGGATAAAAGAAAAAAGAAAGTAGATACTGCAGTTGATTTCATTGATAATGTAGGTACTATAATTAAATCTTATGATACAGAAGATCCAACATTAAAGTTAAAATCTGAAGGTGAAGAATTACCAAATATTGTAAGATATATTGTAGACCTTGCTAAAAATGAAAATGTAAAAATAAATAATTTATGGTTAGATAGAATACCAGATATTATTTATACAGAAAAAATTAAACAAAAATATAATTATAAAGTAAAAGAAGGAAAAATAGAATTTGTAGTTGGAGAATATGATGATCCAGATAATCAAACACAAAATATATTAACTCTTTCACTATCAGATGGTGGAAATACAATTATTTATGGTTCTGCTGGTAGTGGTAAAGAATTATTATTAACATCACTATTATACTCAGCAATTACAAGTTATAATCCAGAAGAACTTAATTTCTATATTATAGATTTTGGAGCAGAAACATTAAGAAACTTTGAAAAAGCTCCTCAAGTAGGTGGAGTTCTTACATCAAATGATTCTGAAAAGATAGAAAACTTATTTAAAATGATTAATTCTATTATTACTGATAGAAAAAGAATCTTTGCAGATTATAATGGTTCATTTAATTTCTATAATGAACATAGTAATAATAAAGTTCCATTAATTACAATAGTTATTAATAACTATGATGCATTCAGTGAAACATATGAAGAATATGAAGATCAAATGATGCAACTATCTAGAGAAGGAGAAAAATATGGTATTGTATTTATTCTAGCAACTAATAGTACTAATGCTATTAGATATAGATTAAAACAAAACTTTAAACAAAGTCTTATCCTTCAACTTAATGATGCATCTGATTATAGTGATGTATTACAAACTCGTACTAAGAAGGAACCTTCAAAAGCAGTTGGTAGAGGTTTAGTTGAATTAGAAGGAGTATATGAATTCCAAACAGCATATCCATATAGAGTAGAAGTAATGGCAGAATTCCATAAAGTTATTTCAACAAGACTTAGAAAAATATGTAAAACAACTGCAATGAAAGTACCAGTATTACCAGAAGTAGTTACAATAGAACATGTAGAAGAGAAAATTGGTAGTTTGGAATCAGTTCCTGTTGGTATTAGAAAATCTGATTTAGAAGTAGAATCAATAGATTTAAGTGGAAATGCTATTTCTATGATTACAGGGGATGATATATCATCTAATAGAAACTTCTTTATCCAATTAGTTAAATTATTTAATAAGATACCATATCAAAATGTTGTTACAATAGATGCTAATAAGATATTTGAAGATGGTGATGTAACAGAAAACTATGTAAATAATAAATTTGATGCTGTTGCAGATCTTATGATAAATAATTATAATAAAGAAAAAGAAATATTTGATGCTAATGGTCAAAATGAAGATGCATTAAAGAGTTTACCACATACAGTATATTTAATATTTGGAATATCTAATTTTCTATCTAGAATAGGGGAAGAAAAGAGTGGTATGTTATCTACAGTTCTAGAAAACAATAAAGATTTAAATGTAGATAGTTATATTATTATAGATACTGCAGATAAATTAAAGAATTTTGCATATGATAGTTGGTATAAAAACTCTGTCGATGATAGTGAAGGTATTTGGTTAGGAAATGGTGTTGCAGATCAATATGTAATTAAACTAGCAACAACACCTAGAGAACTAAGAGAAGAAATACCAGAACAATTTGGTTATGTTATTAAGAATGGTAAAGCAGTATTAGTTAAATTTATACAAGAGTAGGTGATACTATGGATAACAATAAAATCTTATTAGAAATATATATTCCTTCTATAGAAAGAGAATATGATATCTATGTTCCTATTAGTAAAAGAATAGGAACTATTAGAAAACTAATTGTAGAAGGAATATCAGATTTCAGTGATGATGAAATTATAATAAGAGATGATATGAATCTATATAGTAAAGAAACAGGATTAATATATGATGTTAATATGAAAGTAATAGATACTGATTTAGCTAATGGTTCTAAAGTAATTTTAATATAGGAGGTTTATATGAAAGAATATGATACTTATGTAAGAGAAGTAAATAATATTTTCTCTATATTAGAAAATTTAAAGAATACATGGCCTAATAATGATAATTTAACTCATATAGAAGAAATTAATCAATATAAAAGAGCTGTTATTCAAGGAGCTAATTTCCTAAATAAACAAAAAAGTGAAGGAAAGAAGGCGGCATAATGTTAGGTTCATTGAGTTATGAAGAATTATTAAA
>CACZTK010000065.1 GCA_902784095.1 uncultured Erysipelotrichaceae bacterium
GACATTCACTTGCAACTTTAAATGTTCCTCTTTTTTATTTTATGCAAGTTTTCTTGCTAAATACATAATAACATAAAAAAGAACTTTCTGCAAGTTCTCTATATATAAAGTTCGAATAGTTCGAACAGATTCGTCACTGGTGGAGCTGAGGAGAATCGAACTCCTGTCCGAAAACATCGCTACATAAACCTCTACAAGTTTAGTTAACTAATTAAATTCATCTACTATCCAAGTAGTTAACGACCAAGATAATAGACTAGGCTATAAAGTTCATTTTAGTTATAGTCATCACTAAAATATAATCTACTAAAATGAATCTTAATTATTTTCCGTAGATAAGAAAATAGTAAGATGCTTCCTTATAATTAAGCGAAAGCTAATTGATTACTGTTTCCAGTTATTTTTAATTTGCATGTAACGTATAGCTTACGACTTGCCATCTATGCCCTAACATTCCCGTCGAAACCATGTCAGCCCCAGTAGATAGATTATATCATAAAATCACAAAAAAAGAAAGATATACTAGTATCTTTGCTTTAATGTTTTTTCTACATTTCTTTTAATATCTCTTTCTTTTATTGTTTCTCTCTTATCATAATTTTTCTTACCACGACAAACTCCTAATTCAACTTTAGCTATATTTTTCTTAAAATATATTTTTAATGGAATAAGAGTTAGCCCTTGCAATTCCAATTTATCTTTTATTTTTTTTATCTCTTTCTTATGAAGTAATAGTTTTCTTGTTCTTGTTTCATTATGATTAAATATATTTCCTTCTTTATATTGAGATATAAACATATTTAGTAAAAACACTTCATCATTTTTAATGATTCCATAACTATCTTTTATATTAGCTGAACCATCTCTAATTGATTTTATTTCAGTACCAGTTAATTCGATACCAGCCTCATATGTCTCTTCTATAAAATAATCATGTTTTGCTTTTCTGTTAAGTATTTCCATCTTTATTCCCCCAAATAGCAAAAATTAATATTTTTATTTCTATCCATAACTACAGATTTATACTTTTCATAATAACTCATATAATTAGGTAAAATACTATCATCTAATCTACTATATGGATATACTTTGAAATTTCTTCCATAATTAGATTTAGTATATAATAAATCTGCTTTTAAGTTATCTATTGATATTGTAGTATTTCCATCCTCTACAGTTTTATTTATATCTACAGCAACCATCAAACCAGTTAATCTTTCTATTCCGATTTGATCTGAAATATAATTACCCAATGAATAAATAACTAATGTTTTACCAATATATTCTATTGGTTCAACTACATGTGGATGTGCTCCTATTATAATATCTACTCCTAAAGATGACAAGTAGTTTGCGATAGAAGTTTGTGAATAATCTACTCCTAAATTATATTCTGTACCCCAATGCATCGCAACTATTACAACATCAACTTTATCTCTAATCTTTTCGATATCTTCTTTTGCTTTTTCTTCAGAATAGACATTATTTAAGTATTCTTTTCCTGGAGGTGTTTCTAAACCATTTGTCCATGTTGTATATGAGAAGAATGCATATTTAATACCATTCATTTCATATATTCTTTCTTTATTTCTATCTTCAAAAGATGAATAACTTCCTGCTGTTGCAACATGTTTTTTGCTATTCCAATAATTAAGTGAATTTAAAACACCTACTTCTCCTTTATCCATTGTATGGTTTGTTGCCAAAGAAACTAAGTTAAATCCTGAATCAAGGAAAGCATCTCCTACTTCAGTTGGAGAATTAAATCTTGGATAATTAGATAATCCTAAACCTACTCCTCCTAGAATAGTTTCTTGATTATAGTATGCTAAATCATATTTTTTAGTAATAGGCTTAGTGTTTTCAAGCATAGGCTTAAAATCATAACTTCCATCTGCTTGATGAGCATCTTGATAAACAGTTGAATGAATAAGAGCATCTCCAACCATAATAAGTGATATTTGATATTCTTCTTTTTTTGGCTTTACTGTTATATTCTTTATTGTTCCTTCTACTTTTTGTTTATTAAAACTATCTATCTTACAAAATGCGAATATGTATATATTGGATATTATTAATACTAATAATAATGTTCCTGTAATTATATATCTCCAACCTAGTTTTTTCATACTACAATTTCCTTATAATCTCAAAATCAATTTGTTTTTCATCTTTATCTGCACGTACTACCTTAATTAATACTCTATCACCTATTGAGTATTTTTCATGGCTCTTTTCTCCTGTTAGAGTCATTCTAGCTTCATCATAATGATAAAAGTCATTCATTTCTTTTATTGGAACTAATCCTTCTACTAAATTATCTAGTTCTACAAACATTCCAAAGTTTGCTACTGTTGAAATCATACCTTCAAATTCTTCTCCAATATGTTTTTCCATATATTCTGCCATTTTCATATCTTCAACTTCTCTTTCACAATCAATTGATGCACGTTCTCTTGAAGATGAATGTTCAGCTATATATACTAATTTGTTTTGCCAATGTCTTAAAACTTCTCCTGTTATATTTCTATCAAATAAGTAAGTTCTAAGTAATCTATGTACAGTTGTATCTGGGTATCTTCTAATTGGTGATGTGAAATGTGTATAACAAGGACTAGCTAGCCCATAATGTCCAATATTATCTGGGCTATAGATTGCTTTTTGCATACTTCTAAGTAACAAAGAAGATAAGATTTTAAATTCTGGTTTATCAGATAAATAATTAATTAGTTTTTGCATTGCTTTTGGTTTAAAATCACAGGCATTACCAACTACTCTATATCCTAAATTACCTATAAATGCTAAGTAACTTCTAATTTTTTCTTCTTTTGGAACTTCATGAACACGATAGATAAATGGTAAATTCATAAAATAGATATGAGTAGCTACACATTCATTAGCAGCAATCATAAAGTCTTCTATTAGCATCTCACCTGTTCCTCTTTCACGTACTTTTATATCTGTTGGAACACAGTTTTCATCTACTATAATCTTAGCTTCATCTACTTCGAAATCAATATATCCTCTTCTTGTCATTGCTTCTCTTAAGATATTAGCAAGTTGATTCATTAATCTTAAATCACGAACGAATTCTTCATAACCCTCAGGTATTTCATTTTTTTCTAAAATACTATTAACTTTCTTGTAAGTCATTTGAATACGTGATCTAATTACGCTAGGGAATATATTATAATCTATTAGTTTTCCATTAATATCAAATTCCATAACACAAGAAATAGCAAGTCTATCTACATTGGGATTCAAAGAACATATTCCATTAGATAATTCATGAGGAAGCATAGGTACTACTCTATCAACTAAGTAAACACTAGTACCACGTTCCATTGCTTCATTATCAAGAGCAGTTCCTTCTTTTACATAATATGATACATCAGCAATATGTACTCCTAATTCATAGTGTCCATTAGAAAGTTTTTTAATTGAGATAGCATCATCTATATCTTTAGTATCATCTCCATCAATGGTAAATATAACTTGGTCTCTTAAATCAGTTCTTCCTTTCAAGTCTTCTTCTCTAACTTCCATAGGAAGTTTTTTTAATTCTTCTTTTACTAAATCAGAAAATTCTGTATTAATATCATATTTATACATAACTGATGCTATATCTACACCAGGATCATTTTTATGACCAAGTATTTCAATTACTTTTCCTTGATATTTATGATTATTAATTTTTTTACCTAATTCAACTACTACTTTATGGCCATCAACAGCATTCATTGAATCTTCTCTTTTTACTTCTATTTCTACTTTAATTTTCTTTTCATCTAAAACAACATACCCATTATTATTTTTAAAATTAATTTCTCCAACATATCTAGTAACAGGTCTTTTTACAATTCTTAAAATTCTTCCTTCTTCTTCTGGATCATTTTTCTTACTTGTTATTTCTGCAATAACTAAATCTCCATGAAGAGCACCATTTAAGTTATCCTCATTTATATAAATATCGTCTCTTGGTCCTTCTACTTCAACAAATCCATAACCTTTTTTATTAACATGAATTATACCTTTTACTAAATGGCTATCTTCAAATAACATATATTTATGTTTATTTGTATGATATATAATAACTTCATCTTCTAATTTTTGTAATGTTGTATTTAGTTGTTTTAAACCTTCTACATCATTAATTCCTAAACTATCTTGTAATTCATTAATAGATAGAGCCTTATCGCTTTTTCTTAACAATCCTAAAATTTTTTCTTTCATAGTATCACCTTCTAACCCTATAATACTATTATATAAAAAAAAAGACTAAATTCCTAGTCTTTATTTAATAAATGATGATATTAGTGATATTAAGAAGAATGCTAATCCCAAGCATAATGTAATACGACTAATTACTAATTCAGAACCTCTTTCTTTTCTTTTAGTAAATAAATCTGAATTACCACCACTTATGATTTGTGCAGCGCCTTCTGCTTTACCACTTTGTAATAATACGATTACTATTAATAAAATTGATATAATTAATAATGCGATTTCCATAGTGCACCTCCAAATAAACTAGTAATATATTAACATAATTACATAGAAAAATCAATAAAATATTACTTAGTTACTTTCCTCGCATATTTCTTATAAATATAATTAGTATATTCAATCACTATAACAAAAATATATATTAAAACTATTGCTATTGCAGCATTAATTGGCATTTTACTATCACTAAAACATATAATACCACCGATTATTATAGATGCTATTGAAACAATATACATAAATATACTAAATAAAATAGTATTTTTAATATTTACCTTTTTCTTTTTAGACTCAATTGATGCTATTATAATTCCTGACATAAACATTGATAAAATAAACGGAAAATAATTAGTATAAAACCAATATTCAGAACCTTGATTAGTATTTGCATAACTTACTCCATTAGCAAACCAAATAAACAAATGAATAGGAAAAGTGGCAATTATTAGTGCACTTAGAATAACTCCTAAAACTTCAACTGCTGTCATACTTGTATTATTCTTGCGTATATTAGTATTATCTGTACTAGTATCCATACTATTGCCTACTCTCTATTCTCTCTTCTATTCTCATTAATTGATTGTATTTACAGATTCTATCTGTTCTAGACATTGAACCTGTTTTTATTTGACCTAAATTAAGTCCTACAGCAAGATCTGCAATGGTTGTATCTTCTGTTTCTCCACTACGATGAGAAATAATAGTTTTATAACCATTTGCTCTAGCAAGTTCAATTGTTTCTAATGTTTCAGTAATTGTACCTATTTGATTAACTTTTAATAAAATTGCATTACCAGCATGATTATCTATTCCCATTTGAAGACATTTTTTATTAGTAACGAATAGATCATCTCCAACTAATTGAACTTTATCACCTAGTTTTTCAGTAACTTTTCTAAATCCCTCCCAATCATTTTCATCTACTGGATCTTCAATAGATATAATTGGATATTTATTAACTAATTCCTCATAAAAATCAATTAACTCATCAGTAGTTAGACTTCTTCCTTCTCCTACTAAATTATATTTACCATCTTCATAGAATTCTGAAGCTGCAACATCGATTGCTAAACATACATCTTCCCATGGGTTATATCCAGCTTTTTTGATTGCTTCCATAATTAGTTCGAAACCTTCAGTATTAGAGTTTAAGTCTGGTGCAAATCCTCCTTCATCACCAACTCCTGTAGAAAGTCCCTTTTCATTCAAAACTTTTTTTAGACTATGGAATACTTCTGCTCCTACTCTAACTCTATCATGAATGTTTTCTCTTTGAGGAATAATCATAAATTCTTGAAAATCAAGTTTATTATCTGCATGAGCTCCTCCATTAATTATATTCATCATTGGAACTGGCAATGTTTTTCCACTACCTATATATTCATATAGTTCTTTTCCTTCTAAATTAGCACTTGCTTTTAAAGCAGCCATACTAACTCCTAGAATAGCATTAGCTCCGAGTTTAGATTTTGTTTCTGTTCCATCAAGTTCAATCATTTTATAATCTAATTCTTTTTGATTAGCTGCATCCATACCAATTACAGCATCACGAATTACAGTATTAACATTATTAACTGCATTTAATACTCCTTTACCATTAAAACGACTTCCACCATCTCTCATTTCAAGTGCTTCTCGTTCTCCAGTTGATGCTCCACTTGGTACTGC
>CACZTK010000066.1 GCA_902784095.1 uncultured Erysipelotrichaceae bacterium
AGCAAAAAAGCAAACACTTAAATTAAAAATTCTTAATATTTCTCTAAATTTTGTAATTGTATATAGAATTTATCCTTCTATATGTTTCCTCACTTGTAAGCTAAAATACAACCCATTTTATTAAAATATTTTGAATTTTTAACCTCCTATTAATTAAGAACGAAAAATTTTGCAAAAAGATTACAAATGATTTTGAATTTTCTTAAATTTTTTTCACTTCTACTAATATAGGCGAAATAAAATCATAAAAGGTAACCCTATTTTCGAAAAATTTTTAGCCTTCTATATATAAGGGCTGAAATTCTTATAAAAACTGGACAATTATTTTATAAAAAACATAAAAAATACACTTACTCGTAAAGTTTAATTATTTTACGAGTAAGTGTAAAACATCAATAAAGTTATTTCATATATTAATTGATATATGATTTGTTTTGTATTACAATTATTAAAATATATTATTAAAGAAAGGGAAAAAATAATGAGTTTTATATATGCACATAAATATAACAATACCATTACAATACTGTCAGACACAAAACCTACAATTTCACCTGATGATATTTCAAAATTAGAAAAAAGATTTACAGATACAGAAGCGTATAATTTACTAAAATATGGAATTATAAAAACTGTTATATATAGACCAAATATAACAATATCATCTGCAGGAGAAATTGAACATTTTAATGAACTTCTTAAATTTTTATATACTAATAATGTAGATGACGTTAAATCTATAACTAGTGAAGCTTTTAACTTATGCTTTAAATATGGAGGGGATACAGATTTTATAGTAACAACTGAAGAAAATATTTATGAAGTAACAGAAAAAGGAATTAAAAATGTTCTTTCTTCTTGGATTGGTGATGTTGATGCATACATTGAATTTAATAGATTTAGAGAAAATAATACTCCAAATGAAATATATTATATAGGAGATGTTTCAGAAAATATTCGTGAACTTGATAAAGAAAAAAGTTTGGTAGATGACGCTTTCAAGTCTTTGATTAATAACCCCAAAATTAATACAGTAGGAGGTTTTGTTGTAAGATGTATATGTGAAGATGGAAAATATAAATTCTTAGGAAGTTATACTTCAACATTTGTAAAGCCACAAATTCTTAACCCAGGAGAAGCGTTAAATTTTGAATCTACAAAAGAAGATGGCGGATTTACTTTTATTGTTGCAGAATCTAGTAAATATTATTACGGATATTTTAAGCAGATAGATAAATTTATAGTTTATAAAAACGGATATTCTGATGATAATTATAAATATTTATCAATGCCATATATTGTTGATACTGAAGAAGAATGTATTATAGATTAACTTAAAAATATTTATTCAAAGTGTTGATCTTTTAATAAAAATGTTTTATAATAAATTTATCAAAAGATCTTTACAAAAGAATAAAAACATTATATAATTACATTGAAAGGAATGCATAAAATGAAAAAAACAGTTTGTGAATTATTTGCAGGAGTCGGAGGCTTCAGAGTTCGGACTAGAAAAATCTGATTCTAGTTGGGATACAGTTTGGGCAAATCAATGGGAGCCTGGAAAGAAAGCTCAATATGCTTTCGATTGCTATGTAAATCATTTTGGAAATGAAGATAAATATGTAAATGAAGATATTGCAAAGATAGATAAAAATAATATACCAAATCATAATCTTCTTGTTGGAGGATTTCCATGTCAAGATTATTCTGTTGCTCATACTGGAGCAGAAGGTATAGAAGGAAAAAAAGGGGTTTTATGGTGGCAAATAAGAGATACATTAGAGGCAAAACAACCTAAATTTGTTTTATTAGAAAATGTGGATAGATTATTAAAATCTCCTGCTAATCAAAGAGGAAGAGATTTTGGAGTTATACTAGCATGTTTCAACGATTTAGATTACTCAGTAGAATGGAGAGTTATAAATGCAGCAGATTATGGATTTGCACAACGAAGAAGAAGAACATTTATATTTGCTTATAAAAATTCAACAAATTATTATAAGACAACCAATACTACAACATTAGAAAATATAATACAAAAAGATGGATTCTTTGTTAAAGAATTCCCTATAACTTCTAATCTAAATTCAAAAGAAATAGATTTTAAATATAAAGATTTATCAGATGTTTCAGATAATTTTAAAATGGAGTTTAAAAATTCAGGAATTATGACAAATGGAAAAATATATACAACAGAAGTAATTCCTGTTGAAATGAAAGCAAAACCATTGAGTAAAATTATTGAATATAATGGAGTAGATGAAAAATATAATTTAGGAAATAATTTAGAAAAGTGGAATTATTTAAAAGGAGCTAAAGATATTTTAAGAAAAGCTGGCACACCACATGAATATCATTTTAGAGAAGGTGCAATAGCTTTTCCAGATGGACTAGATAAACCTGCAAGAACTATGCTTACTAGTGAGGGAAGTTTAAATAGAAGTACACATGTTATAGAAGACCCAAAGAGTAAATGTTATAGAATATTAACACCTATTGAAACAGAAAGGATAAATGGATTTCCTGATAATTGGACTAATACTGGAATGCCTGAAAAATTCAGATATTTTTGTATGGGAAATGCATTAGTAGTCGGATTGATAGAAAAAATGGGAAATAACTTAAATAAAATATTTGAAAGCGAAGATGATTAATCTTCGCTTTCTTCTATTTGCTTCTTTATATAACTTGCATTAAGCCAAAAACATTTTTTAATAGCTTGTTTTCCATCTAAAGTTGGATATGTATCATTTGCATTTTGTGCGTGTGGTCTTACATGTAAAATTGGACTTTCAGATATTTTTGGTAAATTGTCATATTCATTATTTTTTATTCTTTCTACAGTAGTCTTCCATACATTTTTTATTTCAGAATTTAAGTCTTTTTCAGGTACATTCCAAAACATTGCTTTTTTAAATATTAATGTATTATCGTCAATATATTGATATATCATAAATAAGTATTTTGTAGTTGAAAATGTCTCATATAATTCTGAATCGAGCCATTCTTCATTTACTATTTCTGTATATTTAAACGCTGGAAAAGACATTGATTCTTTTGGCATTCCATCAGGTCTTAGCCTTATTGCTTTGATTTTAATATTAGCTTTTTCAAATTCTTCTATCTTTTCATTAACAACATTTAACATCCCTTTTGCTAATAAATATGTAAAAGCTTTATTACTAACAGTATATTGTATATCAAATTTATGTTTTAAGAATTCTATATCTTGATTATAATATGGTTTCAATTTGCTTAATATATAGTTTTCTAATGATTGTGTTTTTAGTATATTTGCATCTTTTACTATAGCTTCATAATCTTCTGTTTTATTTACAATATAATGATTTAAAACATAAGACATATATGAATTTTTTAAGCAAAACGCTCTTTGCATGGCTTTAACATTACTAAAAGGCTGGTCTCTTAAAGAATTTGCATTTGCTCCCTTAGTACATGCTCCAAGATAGTTTGTATCTCCTTCTGAAATTTCTTCAGCTTTACCATTTTTAATTTTTTCTATAATAATTTTATAATCGTTTTTTATTATTTCTAAATCTTCTTCAGGAATTTGAAAAAGTTTAATATAATTAATTAAATAATCTAGCCTTTCTTTATTAGGTTCATATAAATAGTATATTAAAAGCATTAATGCACACTTTTCGTATACATGACTTTTTAAGAAATCACTTTCTTTGTAATCCTTCATATAATTTATTATAGTCAGTACAAGTCTTTCCTTTGCTTTTAAGTCTCCATTTGATTTTATCATGTATGGAGTTACTTTTAGTTCGATTCCTGCTTCACTAAAATCAGCTTCAGAGTTATTATTTATATCATAAAAGAAAAAATGTTTTTCTATAAGTTGTCCTAAAGAACCTTTTGTTCTATAATCATTATAGTATTCAAATAAAATTGCTCTATCTTCATCTGTTATATTAGGGTCTTCTAATATAACATCTCTGAATGTTTTTTCTTTTAAATTCATAGCATATTCTTCTATAGATTCTTTTGAAGTTCTATCATAAGGTTGTTTTATCATATTAACCCTCCTTACTCTTTTCTTATTATATTACAATAATTAAAAATATACAATAATTTGTAACACCCTATTGACAAATACAGGATAATCATGTACAATAATATTGTACATGTACAAAGAAAGGGTTTTATATATGGAAAATAATTCTTTTAAAGTCAGAATCAAAAAATTAAGGACAGACCAAAACTTAAGTATGGATGCTTTAGCAGAAAAGTTGGAAACAAAAAAAAGTACAATAAGTATGTGGGAAAACAATGGTGTTATTCCCAGAGAAGAAATGCTCGTAAAAATTTCACAATTTTTTAATGTTTCAATAGATTATCTTTTAGGCAATGACACTATGGAAGGAAAAAAACCAGATAATTCAAAACTTTTTTATTTGCAAAGAAACTTGGAAAAATTAGATAAAGAAAGACTTAATAAAGCTGAAACAATTTTAAAAACTGTTTTTACAGATATTTTTGAAGATGATGAGGATGAAGAAGATGAAAGATTCTAAGCCCAATTTTCAACTAGCGTATGAAAAAGCAAATGAAATTCTTGCTACATCCCAAATTATTTCTAGTTTTCCATATTCTACTACATCGCTAATAAAAGAACAATCTAATATTGCATGTAGGAAATTTAGTAAAGCACAAAAATATAATGTTGATATTGAAGCATTTGGTAGTAAATCCGCATTGATAATGAATCTTGATGATAATTATATTATTTTTTATAATCAAGATGAAAATCCTGAAAGGGTTAAGTTTTCAATACTTCATGAATATGGTCATAAAATAAACAATCATGCTTTTAAGTACTCAAGCGAAGAATTATATGGAATATATGAAGTTGAAGCAAATTATTTTGCAGCTCAATTACTTATGCCAGAGCAGATTATAAGAGAATTTCAAAAAAGAGGTAAAAGAATCGACAAATCATTTTTAATGGATACTTTTGGCGTTTCAGAACCAGCAGCAGAAAAAAGAATAAGTACCTTATA
This sequence comes from uncultured Erysipelotrichaceae bacterium, assembly GCA_902784095.1. GTDB lineage: Bacteria > Bacillota_I > Bacilli_A > RF39 > UBA660 > UMGS995. Next base: position 5,031 of record CACZTK010000066.1, read on the forward strand.
TAAAACAACTTGGAAAAGAGATTTAAATGAAAAAGAATATGATGATATAATTTTAAATAAATATACAGATTGGATTAATTCTATAGTTCCTTATAATTTTGAGTATCTTTTTTTAAGTGAAGATGACAAAGAGTTAGAAAGAGAGCAATGGAAGAATAATTACTAGAATAATTCCTATAAAGAAGAAAAATCGCCCAATGTCATACATTGAACGAATAATAAAGTCCTTCAGAATACTTTATTTATTCAATTATAACAGTTTCTTCTTTACTTTGCAAGTGGGCAGAAAGGAGAATATAAAAATGGACAATAAGATAGCTAAAAATAGACCATCTCCAAAAAATGAAGATAACTACATAGCTGCATACTTAAAACAAAATCCTGGAGCAAAAAAACAAGATGGAATGGATATATCTGCAGTTAAGGCTAAGGACGGAACAAATGGTCATGGTTTATTACCACAAGACATTAATAGAGGACACGACACTGACTATCATAGAGTAATTAATTTTATTCCTGATAGTGAATTAAAAAAGCATTTTTAATTATAAGAAGAGGCAAGATTTAAATTTGCCTCTTTTCTATTTTTAATTACAACCCATAACTATTTGTACACCGTCAACAAATCCATTTCTATAATATTTCTCATTCCAATACCCCA
>CACZTK010000067.1 GCA_902784095.1 uncultured Erysipelotrichaceae bacterium
AAAGAATATATAGATAAGGGATGGAATATAGTGTTTATACCACCTATTATAATAGATGAATATGATAATACTATAAAAGAATATCCAAAAGAGTTCTTAAAGATAAGAAAAATATTAAAAAAATAGATATGTTTGAAATAGGTTTCATTTATGTTCTATATAGATCCTAGCTAAATGTGGAAGTTAATAGTTTGTATAAAAAACAAGCTCGGACGTGAAGTTAGAGTTTTAATATGCAATAAAATTAGATATTTGATGAACATTATGCTACAATAACTATTCGATGGGGAGGTTTTTTATGGAACAAAGAGAAATGTTAGATAGAAAATATGCACAGCTTCTATTAAGAAGATGTTTAAGTTTTAATAATACAGATACATTATTAATTGATTATAATACTCATGAACATGATAAATTTGTCGAGATAATTATAGATGAAGCAAAAAAAATGAATATAAAGAATATAGGTACATATTTGTGTGATGAAGATGAATTTCATGAATATTTAAAGAATATAGATTTAGAAGATATAGAATTAAATCCTTTATTAGATAGAACTTCATGGAATGAAACAGCTAAAAAAGATGGATGTGTTTTACATATAAACACATTTATTCCAGAATTAATGAATGATATAGATGAAGAAAAAATAACTAAGGCAAGTGAAATAAGAATAAAAACATATAAATATTATAAACAAAATAATACACAATATAATTTTCCATGGGTAATATGTGCATATCCAAATGAAAGATGGGCAAATTACTTATTTAATAATGATAAAGATGCTTATTTGAAATTATATAATTATATTATAAAAATGTGTATGGTGGATAAAGAATGTCCAGTTAATGAATGGCAAAAATATATTATAGAGAATAATTATTATAAAGATAATTTAAACAGATTAGAAATTAATAAATTATATTATAAAAATAGTTTAGGGACTGATTTTGAAATAGGATTTCCTAAGAAATATGAATGGTTAAATATGGATAAAACTGATAAATATGGTAGTCCAATTATGGTAAATATGCCAAGTTATGAAATATTTACAACACCAGACAGTAAAACTGCTAATGGAATAGTTTATAATAGTAGACCACTAGTATTTAATGGGAAAATTATTGATGATTTTTATATTGAATTTAAAGATGGAAAAGCTATTAATTATAAAGCAAAAATAGGGAATGAATCTTTAATAAAAATAATAGAAAATTATCAAAATTCTAATAGATTAGGTGAAGTGGCTTTAGTAAATAATAACTCTCCAATATCTAATACAGGAATCGTTTTTTATGATACATTATTCGATGAAAATGCATCATGTCATTTAGCACTTGGAAGAGGCAGTAAAAAAACTATTGTTGATTGTTTAAATCTTAGTAAAGAAGAAATTGATAAATCAATCGATCAATTACTTGATGAATATTGTATTAATAAATCAGATATTCATGTTGATTTTATGATAGGAACAAGTGATTTAGAAATTAAAGCAGATACAAATAAAGGAAAGAAAAAAATATTTAAGAATGGTAATTTTTGTTTTTAATATTTTCACCACTATAAGTAACATTCAACTTAATAAAGTTATGAATAGAGTTAGTGTTTAATTTGTTTAATAACGTAATAAAAAAACGTCGATTAGTTCGACGTTTATTTCATATGGAGCGGATGAGGAGAATCGAACTCCCGTAGTTAGCTTGGAAGGCTAAGGTTCTACCATTAAACTACATCCGCCTAAGTGCCAACTAATTAAGTTGACAATATCAATTATACCTTAAATTGTGATTTTGTCAATAATTTTTATAAATATTTTTTAAATTTAGTAATCATATAATTAATTTAGGTGATGTTATGTCTCAATTTATTATAGGATTATTGAGAGATTATGGATATTTTGGGATGTTTATAGGAATGGTTTTGGAGGCAGTAATAATAGTTATTCCTAGTGAACTAATTTTAGCAACAGGAGGAATTATGGCATCTCAAGGTATTTTTTCTTTTTGGATGGCATTTTTAATAGGACTTATCGGTAGTGTTTTTTGTGCAATAATAATATATTTTATGGGATATTTCGGTGGAAAGCCCTTTGTAAAAAAGTATGGAAAATATTTCTTTATGAAAGAAGAAGATATTGAAAAGTCTGATTCGTGGTTTAATAGATATGGATTATATGCATCATTGATATGTAGAAACTTTCCAATAGTTAGAACTCTTATATCCTTGCCAATTGGTATTATGAGACTATCTTTTTTTAAATTTATAGTTTATACTATAATTGGATCAATACCTTGGACATTTGTCTTTGTGTATGTTGGTTATGCTTTAGGTTCTAATTGGGTGATTGTCAATTCATATGTATCAAAATTAAAAGTTCCAATAAGAATATTATTATTAATATTAGTATTTAGTTATTTTTATAAAAAAATAAGATACAGAAAAGGAAAAAATTTGGTATGAAAAAGAAATTATTTATATTGATATTAGTTATATTTTTAGTAGGTTGTAGTAATACAAAAGAAACTGTTTCAAAAACTGTGAAACTTAGTGATAATGGAATATTTAGTAAGTATTATTCAAAGGCTACAAGAAAACTTGAGTCTATGACATTAGATGAGAAGATAAGTCAAATTTTATTAGTTAGATATCCTGATGTTAATCAAAAAAATATTTTAAAGGAATACCAATTTGGAGGATATATATTCTTTTCTAGAGATTTTAAAAATAAATCGAAACAGGATATTATTGATGAAATAAATAATTTACAAGAAGTTTCTAAAATACCTTTGTTAACTGCTGTTGATGAAGAAGGAGGAATTGTCGCTAGAGTGAGTAGTAGTGATTTACTTAGAGCGGAAAGATTTAAATCACCTAGAGATTTATATGAAATAGGCGGTTTAGATAGGATAAAAGAAGATAATATTGAAAAGAATAAATTATTAAAAGAGTTAGGACTTAATTTGAATTTAGCTCCTGTTGTTGATATTGCAACATCAACATCTGACTATATGTATTCTAGATCATTGGGAGAGGATTCAGAAACAACTAGTAAATTTGTAGAAATAATATTATCTAGTAGTAAAGAAAGTGGAGTATCAAATTCTTTAAAACATTTTCCTGGATATGGGAATAATGCTGATACTCATAATGGTATAAGTGTGGATACACGAAGTTATGATAGTATTATGAATAATGATTTATTACCATTTAAAGAGGGAATAAATGATGGAGCAGAATCTATTTTAGTTTCACATAATATTGTTAGTTCTATAGATAAGGATAATCCTGCATCATTATCTAAATCTATTCATAAATTACTTCGCAAAGACTTAAATTTTACTGGTGTAATTATCACAGATGATTTAGATATGGGTGCTATCAAAGAGATTGATAATGCTACTGTAAAGGCAGTACTAGCAGGTAATGATTTAATAATAACTACTGATTATGAAGAAAGTATTAATGCAATTAGAAAAGCACTTCTTGATCAAACAATAAAAGAAGAGGAACTAGATAGATTAGTATTAAGAGTTTTAGCTTGGAAGTACTATAAGAAACTAATGTAAAAAAGTACTAGAAATACTAGTATTTTTTTTGTATTTATGATATAATTAGGAGCGTTGACGAGGAAGTGGAAATATGAAAAAGAGAAATGTAGCAATCATTGCCCATGTTGACCATGGAAAAACAACTTTAGTAGATGGAATTTTAAAGCACTCTGGAATGTTTAGGGATAATGAAGATGTTAGTAATGTATCAATGGATTCAAATGATTTAGAGCGTGAACGTGGTATTACTATTTTAGCTAAAACAACAGCACTTGATTATAAAGATACTAGAATTAACATTTTAGATACACCAGGACATGCTGATTTTGGTGGAGAAGTAGAACGTATTATGAATATGGTAGATGGAGTTTTACTTGTAGTAGATGCTTATGAAGGTGCTATGCCTCAAACAAGATTTGTATTAAAAAAGGCATTTGAAGCTGGTGCAAAACCAATAGTAGTTATAAACAAAGTTGATAAACCTAGTGCAAGATGTTCAAAAGTTTTAGATGAAATATTAGATTTATTTATTGAGTTAGGTGCAGATGATGAGCAATTAGATTTTAAAGTTATTTATGCTAGTGCCTTGAATGGTACTTGCTCATTTAGTGAAGATTTATCAACTCAAACAGAAGGATTTAATGAAATATTAGATACAATTTTAGAAGAAATTCCAGAACCAGCAGGAGATATAGAAAAGCCATTACAATTCCAACCAGCACTTTTAGATTATAATGAATTTGTTGGACGTATTGGTATCGGAAGAGTACATAATGGTAAGATTAAGACAGGTGAAATGGTTACTTGTTGTAGATTAGATGGATCTACTAAACAATTTAGAATTCAAAAATTATTTGGTTTCTATGGGTATAAAAGAATTGAAATAGAAAGCGCTGAAGCAGGAGATATAGTAGCAATTGCAGGACTTGCTGATATATCAGTAGGAGAAACAATTTGTAACACATCAGATGTTATTGCATTACCTACATTACATATTGATGAACCAACTCTTCAAATGACATTTGGTGCTAATTCATCACCATTCGTTGGAAAAGATGGAAAAATAGTTACTGCTAGAAAAATCGAAGAAAGATTAAATCGTGAATGTCAAAAAGATGTTAGTTTAAAAGTAGAGCCTGCAACTAATGATTCATTCCTAGTATCAGGTCGTGGAGAACTTCATTTGAGTATTTTAATTGAAAATATGAGACGTGAAGGATTTGAACTAGAAGTATCTAAACCATCTGTAATTATTAAAGAAGTAGATGGTGTTAAGATGGAACCATATGAAGACTTACAAATAGAATGTCCAGAAGAATCAGTAGGTAGTGTAATTGAACAACTTGGTCTTCGTGGAGCTAAGATGGAAAATATGACTAATTTTGAAAGTCAAGTAAGACTAAATTATACAATTCCATCTCGTGGTTTAATAGGATTTTCAACTGATTTTATGACTTTAACAAAAGGTTATGGAATTATGAACCATACATTTAAGGAATATGCTCCAAGAGAAGCAGTAGATATTGGAGAAAGAAAATTAGGTGTATTAGTTTCAGTAGATACAGGATCATCAACTGCATATTCAATTGGTAACTTAGAAGATCGTGGTATTATGTTTATTGAACCAGGAACTGAAGTTTATGAAGGAATGGTTGTTGGTGAATGTAATAGGGAAAATGATTTAGCAGTTAATGTAACTAAGGGTAAGAACTTAACTAATGTACGTGCTGCAGGTAGTGATCATACTGTGGTTTTAAAAAGACCAAGACCAATCACACTTGAATATGCTCTTGACTACATTAATTCTGATGAATTAGTAGAAGTTACACCAAACTTTATTCGTATTAGAAAAAGAATCTTAAATACAGAATCTCGTAAGAAATTTGATTCAAGAAAAGAAAAATAGTTTTTATACTATTTTTTTTATTTTATGATATAATTTATATAAGAATAGGAGAGGGTGTTAGATGAAGAAAAATAAGTTTAGCGAAGAGTCTAATAATTTACTTAGTCTAGGCACTCTTCATGAAGAAGTTATAAGAGAACAAAAAAAGAAACAAATAGGAAAACTTCCAATTATTCTAATAGTTATAGGGTTATTATTAATATTAGTAGGATTTTTTTATAAAGATATAGATAAATTTATAAGAAGTTATACTGATCATAAAAAATCAAAAGAAAAGATAGTTAAAGATCCAAGTATTTCTTATTATGATTGTGTTTATGATAAGGATGATTCTACATTAGGAATAAATAGAAAAACAAATATTAAATATGAATTTAAAAATAATCAGCTAAAAAAAGTATCTAAAGTTATGACTATGAGTATTTTAGATAATAGTTATGAAATAGGATCTAATAATATAGAGATATACTATAATAAATATGATAATTCTTTGAAAGATGTTAAAGTAAGTGGATTAATTATAAAAAATGATTTAAAGAAAAATAAATTTATAAATACTATGTTAATAGATTTTGAGGTTTTAGATATTACACAAATACCTAAGAATGATTATATAAATATAACAAATAAAAAAGACCAAACACTTCGTGAAATAAAAGAAATTGAGGGTCGTGCTGGTCATATATGTAAATTATCATAAAAAAACTGTAGCAATTATGCTGCAGTTTTTTCTTCTACTTTGCTTCCTCTTAATAAAGTTCTTTTTTCTCTTGCAGAAACTCTATATTTATTTCCGTTTTCGTCTCTAACAACTTGTAGGTTTACTTTTTGTTGTTTTTTAGTACTATTACAAGCATGAGATCTAAGATTTTTATGATTTGGTTTTTTACATGAAATATTTGTTGCCATATTCTTCCCTCCTTTAGCTTCCTGCTCCTCGCTTAATAACTTTATCATAAATAGACTAAAAAGTCAAATAAAACCTATATATTTTATATAATTTGTGCTAAAATATAACCAAATGAGGAGGTGATTTAGATTATGTATATTCCACTATATATTAAAAGCAACTATTCTCTTCTTTCTTCAATGTTAAAAGTTGATGATATTATAGAGTATTCAACGAAGAATAACTTAGAATATGCTACATTATGTGATAATGATATGTTTGCAGTAAGAGAGTTTGTTTTAAAATGTGAAAAGAATAATCTAAAGCCTCTAATTGCACTTTCAATAATTATAGAAGATAAAGAATTAGTTTTATTTGCTAAAGATTATTCTGGATATAAATCATTGATAAAACTAGCAACATTAAAAAGTAAAGATTCTTTAAAATTAGATAATTTAAAAAACAATTTAGAAGGATTATTAATAGTTATTCCATATAAGTCTATAGAGTTATATGAAAATATTAAGTCTTTTATCAAAGATATATTTATTGGCTATAGTAATAAAAAAGAAGAAAAAGAAGTTAGAATATTAACAAATAATGCTTTGTTTTTTAGAGAGTGTTTATATCTTAGTAAGAATGATTCACAATATTTAAAATATTTGTATTTAATTAGAGATGGTAAAACAATATTAGATGATGTATCTTATGATATAGAAAATCATGAGTTATATGTTGATGATATTATGTCTTGTTCATCATCTAAAGGTTTAGCAGATACTTATTCTTTTGCAAATCTTTGTAATATTGTTTTTCCTAAGAGTGAACTATTACTTCCAATATATAAAGATACTAAAAAAATGGATGCTTCTAAGTATTTATTTGAGCTTGCTAAAACAGGTTTATCACGTAGATTAGATGGAAATATTAGTGATGAATATAAGAAAAGACTTAGTTATGAACTTAAAATAATAGATGAAATGGGCTTTTCTAATTACTTTTTAGTAGTTTATGATTTTATTAAGTATGCTAAAAAGAATAATATATTAGTAGGCCCTGGTAGGGGTAGTGCCGCTGGTAGTTTAGTTTCATATTCACTAGGTATTACTGATATAGATCCAATTAAATATAATTTATTATTTGAGAGATTTTTAAATCCAGAGAGAAAAACAATGCCAGATATCGATACTGATTTTCCAGATGATAAGAGAGAAGAAGTTATTAAATATGTTATTTCAAAATATGGTGAGAAAAATGTTTCAGGAATAGTTACTTTTGGTACTTTAGGTATTAAACAAGTAATTAGAGATGTGTCTAGAGTTTTAAATATTCCTATTTATAAGGTAGATTCTTTATCTAAGTTTATTCCTAATATGTCTCATGAAAAATTAATAGATTTTTATAAAAATAATTCAGGTTTTAAAGCTAGAATTGATAGTGATAAAGATTTATCTAAGATGTATTTTATTGCTTGTAAGTTAGAAGGATATCCTAGACATACATCTAGTCATGCTGCAGGTATTATAATGAGTGAATTACCACTTGATGAAGTAATTCCATTAACTTACAGTGATGGTATGTATTTAAGTAGTTATTCTATGGAATACTTGGAAGATTTGGGATTATTAAAAATGGACTTTTTAGGACTTAAAAATCTATCTATGATTAGTAATATTATTAATGATGTTAATAATAATTATAATATTAATCTAGATTTTTCTAAGATACCTATGGATGATAAAGATGCTTTAAAAGTATTTTATGATGCTAATACATGTGGAATATTCCAGTTTGAATCTAGTGGAATGAGAAATTTCTTAAATAAATTAAAACCAAAAACATTTGAAGATATATTTGCGGCGATTGCTTTGTTTAGACCTGGACCTGCTGATAATATAGACACTTATATTAGACGTAAAAATGGTGAAGAAAAAATTGAATATTTAGATCCTTGCTTAGAAAAGGTATTAAATAATACTTATGGAATAATTATTTATCAAGAACAGATTATTCAAGTAGCAAATCTTTTTGCAGGATATACTCTAGGTGAAGCTGATATTTTAAGACGTGCAATGAGTAAGAAAAAAGTAGATTTATTAAAAAGTGAAGAAGAAAAGTTTATTAAGAAAAGTATTAGTTTGGGACATGATGAAGCTAAGGCTAAAAAGATATTTGCTCTTATTTTAAAATTTGCAGGTTATGGATTTAATAGATCACATTCTGTAGCTTATTCAATAATTGCTTATAAGATGGCTTATTTGAAGGCTCATTATAAAAATGAATTTTTTGCAAATCTTTTAACTAATGTTATAGGAAGTGAATATAAGACTAAAGAATATATATTAGAGGCAAGAAAAAATCAAATAGAAATAGAAAAACCAGATATTAATTTAAGTAGTGATAGATATATAGTAGATAATGGTAAGATTATTTTTCCATTTTCTAATATAAAACAAGTTGGAGGAGTAGCTGCTAAAGCTATTTTAAAAGCTAGAGAAGATGGTAAATTTATTGATATTTATGATTGTTTTAGTAGACTAGTCATTGCAAATACATCTAGAAAGGTGATAGAAACGCTTATCTATGCAGATGTATTTAGAAGTTTTGGATATAATAAGAATACTTTATCTAAGAACTTAGATAGTTTGTATAATTATGCAGAACTTACTGTAGATTTAGATCCATCACTTGTAATGAGACCCGAAATCGAAGAATTTAATGAATATAGTATGGAAGAACTTCTAGAACAGGAAAAGAATGCATTTGGTTTTTATTTAATTAATCATCCAACAACAAGTTATTATGCTAAAGATAGTTCTTGTATTCATCTAGATAAAATCAAAGATTATTTCAATAAACAAGTATCAACTATTATATTAGTAGAAAAAGTAAAAGTAATAGAAACTAAGAAACATGAAAAAATGGCATTTATTGTTGGTAGTGACGAGATAATGATGAGAGATTATACTTTATTTCCTAAAGAGTATAGCAAATATTCTAATGTCTCTAGAGGAGATATTTTAAAGATTAAGGGAACAATTGAAAGAAGGTATAATGAATTTCAAATTATTGTTAATAATATAGAAAAATTAAGTGGTGATACTGATGAGAAAGAGTAAAATATTTAGTATTTATATATTTACATTTATTATTGATTTAATAGTTAAATTAATTGTTAAGTTTAATATGAAAGTAGGAGATACTATTAGTATTATTCCTCATTTCTTTAAGATAGAGTATTTACAAAATACTGGCGCTGCTTTTTCTTCTTTTGAAGGAGGCAGGTATGTTTTAATAGGAATTAGTCTAATTATATATTTCTTATTGATAAATTATATTAAGAAAAATGAAATTTCAAGAAAAATTGAAATAATTGCATTAGGTTTAATTCTAGGAGGCTTAGTTGGTAACTTAATAGATAGAATATTCTATGGTTATGTAATTGATTATTTATCATTTGAAATATTTGGTTATTCTTTTGCAGTATTTAATCTAGCAGATAGTTTTATAGTAATGAGTGTTATATTATTAATTATTGATATGATATTAGTAGGAATAGAAAGTAGGAAGAAAAATGGTAGTAGATAAAGAAGATGAAAAGATAAGAATTGATAAGTATTTATCATCAAAATTAGACTTATCTAGAAGTAAAATACAAAAACTTATTGATGAAGAGAAAGTATTAGTGAATAATAAAGTAATATCTTCAAATTATAAAGTAAAGGAAAATGATTCTATTGAAGTGAATGATGATTTAGACTATGAAATAAACATTGTTCCTGAAGATATTGATTTAGATATTGTCTATGAAGATGAATATTTACTTATTATTAATAAAAAAAGTGGAATGGTTACTCATCCTGCACCTGGTAATTATACAGGTACACTTGTTAATGCATTACTTTATAAATTTGATATAGAGGGTGAAGGAATAAGACCTGGTATTGTTCATAGACTTGATAAAGACACAAGTGGATTAATGGTAGTTGCTAAGACTGAAAAGGTACATGAATTGCTTTCAAATATGATTAAAGAAAAACAAGTAGAACGTCATTATCTAGCTCTTGTTGAAGGAGTGATTAATCATGAGACTGGTACAATTGATGCACCTATTGGAAGAGACATTAATAATAGACAAAAAATGGCTGTTACTGATATTAATGGAAAAGATTCTATTACCCATTTTAAAGTATTAGAAAGATTTAATGATAAAACACTTGTAGAATGTGTGTTAGAAACAGGAAGAACTCATCAAATTAGAGTACATATGGCGTATATTAATCATCCTGTTGTAAACGATCCTCTATATAATAATAAAAAGAGTGATGAATTTGGACAAATGTTGCATTCTAAGAGTATTAAGTTTATTCATCCAATTACAAAAAAAGAACTATATTTTGAAGTAGAACCACCAAAAGAATTTATGGAAAAATTAGAAGAAGTAAGAAGTGAGAAATAATATGATTTATGAGATGAAATTACAACCTGAGTATTATAATTACATTTTAAATGGAACAAAGAGAATGGAAATAAGATTAAATGATGAAAAAAGAAAACTAATTAAAGTAGGAGATACTATTAAATTTTTAAAAGAACCAGACTTAAACGAATCTTTTAAAGCAAAAGTAGTAGAACTTCTTTATTACAATAATTTTGATGAATTATTTGATGATTATGATATTAGTATTTTGGCAGATAAATCTATGACAAAAGAAGAACTAAAGAAAATATTAGAAAAATTCTATACCAAGGAAAAACAAGCAAAATATGGGGTAATTGGTATAAGAATAGAAGTGTTATAACCTTGCAATAATGTTTGTTTTACTATATAATAGCAACCCAAGGGAGGAAAAGCATATGTCAGATATTAAGAATTACGAATTAAAGAAAATGATAGATGAAGAAGCAGATAGATTTATAAAGGCTATGGAAGAAGAAAATAAAAAAGAAGAAAATGTTCCTTCTATGCAAAAATATAAGTTTATTCCACCAAGAATTAGACCTGCTAGAAAAGTTATTGATTAAATAAGGAATATATATGAAAATAGAAGAATTAAGAAGAATAATTAATAAATAAAAAAACAAATAAAATAATTGTTTGGTGGATTTGATTGATGAATATGATGATCTGGATGAACAATTAAAGGATAAATTAGAAGAATGTAATTATGAAAAATATGCATTCGAAATAGCAAGAAATAATACCATATCAGAGTTACGAACAATGGAAGAAAAACTTCAATTAATGAAAGATGTTAGTAAGACAAAAATCATCTAAAATTGATAAGATAAATCGTTAAACTCAAAACAGTAGAAAATAAACTTAAAAGTACATAAGGATTTAAATACTTAGTACTTTTTTCATCTAAACATGTTGTTTCTTCATATAAAAATAAAGAAGTCATAAAAGTACCTAGACAAGATATAAATGATAGGAATAGACTATTAAATATAGATATAAATATAAAAAAAGATAGATTTAATAGATAATTGATTAGTAAAATTTTATAGTATCTTTTTAAACTTTTTAGAGAGTAAGAATTAATTATTTTAAATATACTTATTGAAATAAAAAAATAAGTAATAATTAGACATAGATTATAAAATGAAAATGATGGTGTAAAAAAAGGAAGATTTATTTTATTACAAAAGTTTTTATTAAATGGTATTAATAGATATAAGTACCAAGGAATTAAACAAGAAATATAGATAAATACTTTTTTGATATAATCACCTCTTTCAATATTTTATGATTTGTTATATAATATTATTAGTCTTTTTGGAGGGGATAATTATGGAACAAGGAATTAATATTAATCTTGATGATAAGAATTTAATTGTTATGAAGTTACTTCATTATTTCATTACAGAGAAAAATTATAATCCTATTATCTTACAAGGAGCAGAAAATGAAATTTGGTTAGAAAATATGGATGAAGATTATAAAATTATCCGTATTGTTTCTAATTATATACATAATGATGAACAATTTAGTTTTGATGTTTTTAAAACGAAAAGAATAATTAAAAAGATTAAGAAAAAGACTTTTTCATTTAATATGAATACATTTAGTTTTTTCTTAGATCTAGGTGAGAATGTTAATCTTAAGTCTAGTAAAGATTTAGAATGTGTAAAGATTAGTGATGAAAAAGATATAGAGAAAAATGAAATAGTAAATAGTTTATTTCCTGATCTTTCTAAGAAATTAGATTTTAGTGAAGAAGGATTTCAATTATTTATGAAGATAACTAATGATATAAATGAACATAATAAAGATGATGCTAAAAAAGTTGATGAGGTTTTTAAGATAAAGTATCCTCTAATAACTTATATTTTAATAGCTATGAATGTTATTTTCTATTTTATACCAAAGATAACTGGAACATATGATTCTATAATAAATGATTTTTGTATTTATCCACCATTTATAAGATCAGGACAGTATTATAGATTGCTTACAGGTATATTTTTACATGCTAATATTTTTCATTTAGGGTTTAACTGCTATGCATTATATGTAATAGGAACTCAACTTGAAAGTTATTTAGGTAAAGTTAAATATTTAATTGTTTACTTATTTAGTGGACTTTGTGGAGCATTGCTTTCTATGTTATTTTTAAAGAATTCTGCTTCAGTTGGAGCAAGTGGTGCAATCTTTGGTCTTATGGGTTCACTAGTATATTTTGGTTATTATTATAGAGTTTATTTAGGAACAGCTTTGAAAAGCCAGATTATTCCACTTATAGTCGCAAATTTATTATTAGGACTTGCATTAGAAAATGTTGATGTTGCAGCTCATGTTGGTGGTTTAATAGGTGGATATCTTATTACTATGGGTGTAGGATTAAAGTATAAAGGTTCTACTTTTGAGAAAGTAAATGGAATAATCGTATCAATTATGTATTTAATATTTTTATGTGTTATGGCTTTTATATATTCTAATAAATAATGTTTGTAATTAGATGTCATTAATGATAAAATAAATGTATAATAGAGGTGATATAATGACTGATAGTACTAATTTATACAAGGTAGTAGATATTGATGTTGTTGAGACAAAAGAAATATTAGAAGAAGTATACTCTGCATTAAAAGAAAGAGGATATAATCCTACTAATCAATTAGTTGGATATTTGATTAGTGGAGATCCTGGTTATATTTCTAGTTATAAGGATGCTAGAAAAAAAATTCAAACAATAGATAGATCAAAGATTCTAGAAGTATTGTTAAATGAATTTCAAGGAAATAAGTAATGAAGTATTTAGGATTGGATTTAGGTTCACGAACTTTGGGAATTGCTGTATCTGATATAACAGGTCTTATTGCGACTTCTTATACAGTAATTAGACATAATGAAGAATATGATAGATTACTTGATGAAGTTGGAAAAATAATTAAAGAAGAGAATATATCAAGAATAGTTTTAGGGTTTCCTAAGAATATGAATAATACTATTGGGCCTAAAGGAGAACTTAGTTTAGCTTTTAAAGAAAAACTAGAAAAAAGATTTAATATACCTGTATTTTTACAAGATGAAAGATTAACTACAAAGGAAGCAGAGACTATGCTTATAAAGAATAATACAAGGCGAGATAAAAGAAAAAAAGTAATTGATAAATTAGCGGCAACTATTATATTACAATCTTATTTAGATAAGGAGAATAGAAATGGAAAAGAATAAATTTACACTAATTGGTGATGATGGAAAAGAAGTAGAATATGATGTTTTATTTACTTTTGAAAGTGATGAAACAAAGAAGAATTATATAGTATATACTGATAGAACAACAGATGAGAATGGACAAATTCAAGTATATGCATCAATATATGATCCAGAAAATCCTAATTCAAGATTAGAAGCTATAGAAACGGAGAAAGAATGGAAAGTTATTGAAACAATTCTTTCTACATTACAAGAAGAAATTAAGAAAAAACAAGAAGAAGCTGGAGAGTAATCTCTTTCTTTTTTTGGAGGTTATATGAAAAATAAAAAACTGAAAAAGAGTGCAATAGTTATACTTAGTATTATTACATTATTTGTAGTTTTATCTCTAGGTGCTTTTTTATCATTTATATATTTAAAAAGTCCAGTTGATAGAAACTCTAATGCAGTAATAGAAGTAAAGATAGATAAAGGAACATCTGTTAATGATATAGCAAAGATTTTAAAACAAAGAGAACTTATAAGAAGTGAATTAGTTTTTAAGATTTGTGTTAAATTAAGTTCTAAAACTTTAAAAGCTACAGTTTATAACTTTAAGAAAAGTATGTCAACTAATGAAATAATTAATAGTATGAGTGATGGTAATATTTATAATCCTGATTTAGTTAGAATTACATTTCATGAAGGTAAAACTATTAAAAGTTATTCGGAAAGAGTAGGAAAATATACTAATAATACTGCAGATGACTTTATGAATAAATTTAAAGATCAAGAATATCTTGATTCTTTGATAAATAAATATTGGTTTTTAGATGATTCTATTAAAAATCCAAATATTTATGTGTCATTAGAAGGATATTTATCTCCTAATACTTATGAATTTAAGAATAAGAAAGTAACTGTAGAAGAAATAATTGAGAAGATGTTAGATCAAACAGAAAAGGAATTGGAAGAGTATAAGTCTGTAATAGAAAGTTCTAATTATTCAACTCATCAGTATCTAACTCTTGCTTCTATGTTAGAATTAGAAGGAACAAATTCAGAAAATAGAAAGATGATAGCGGGAGTTTTCTATAATAGATTAAAATTAGGTATGAATTTAGGTAGTGATGTTACTACTTATTATGCTTTTCATGAAGAAATGAATAAGGATTTAAAAGCTGCACAATTTAATCAAAGTAATCCATATAATACAAGAGCAAAAGATATGGGTGGCAAATTACCAATAGGCCCTATTTGTAATCCATCTAAAGAATCAATAGAAGCAAGTATTAATCCAACTACAAATGATTATTTATTCTTTGTAGCAGATAAACATGGAAAAATATATTATACAAAGACGGATGCAGAACATAATAAGAAAATTAAAGAAATAAAAGATAAAGGAGACTGGATATGGTAGGTACAATACAAGAAGAAATTAAAAAGATTAAAGAATATGCAATAGCAGAGAATATACCTATAATGCAAGATGATGGTATTGCTTTTTTAGCAAACTTTATTATAAAAAATAAGATTAATACAGTATTAGAAATTGGTACTGCAATAGGATATTCTGCTATTATAATGGCTTTAACAAATCCTAATTTAAAAGTAGTATCAATAGAACGTGATGAAAAAAGATATTTAGAGGCTTTAAAAAATATTAAAAGATTAAAATTAGAAGATAGAATTACTTTAATATTTAAAGATGCATTAGATGTCACTTTGGATGAAAAATTTGATTTAATATTTATAGATGCTGCTAAAAGTCAGAGTATTAATTTCTTTGAAAAATTTGAAGTTAATTTAGAAGATAATGGATATATAATTACTGATAATATGAATTTTCATGGATATGTTCAAAAAAGTGAAGATGAAATTAAGAGCAAAAACTTAAGAGCGCTAGTTCGTAAAATAAAGGAATATCATGAGTTTTTAGCTAATAATACGGATTATGTTACAATATTTCATGAACTTGGTGATGGTATTTCTGTAAGTAGAAAAAAAACAGATGAAGAAAGGCTTTGAAGTAAAGCTTTTTTTTGATATAATTTAATAAGTGGTGAAGTATATGAAAGTACTAAATAAAATATTAGAGGATAAGAAAAAATTATTTATCATAATTACTGTAATAATTTTGTGTATATGTATATTTTTATATGATAATAGTAGTATTATTTCAAGAAAAGATAAGAAAAAAAATTATGTATATACAGTTATGAAATATAGAAATGTATATTATGGTGATGAAGTTTATGATGAAATTCCAGCAATTAATTTAGTTGGTGGAAAGTTTGATAAAATAAATAAGTCAATTGTTGATAATTATAGTTCTGTTGTACAAATGAATGAATATGACTATGATTATGAGTATAGTATAAGTGGAAGTATTTTGGCACTTAAAATTACTTATGCATATTATGAGAAAAACGAAGCACTAGAACCTACTAGGTATTTTCAAACTATACATATTGATTTGAAGAGCGGAAAGATATTATCAGATGATGATATATTATCTAGATTTAATGCTACTAAAGCAGATGTTTATAATGTTTTAGATAAGGATTTTAGGATTTACTATAAAAATCTTGTTGATGGAAAGTTTTATACAGAAGAAGAATGTAATTATAGTTGTTTTCTAAGTAATAGAGGAATAACAGATGATTATACTGATGGAGTTAGTTATTATATACAAGATGGAATGCTCACTGTATTTAAGTTTTTTAATAGAACTTCTAAATATAAAGAAGAAGAGTATTTCTATGATGAGGATTATCAGTTTATTGTTAAGAAATAATATGGTATAATAACATGTGAAAGGGAGTAGGGTATGAAATATATATTAATAGGAGATCTTACAGGAACTTGTGGTGATTATGGGATTGCAATGTATTTAAGATCAATGCAAAACACATTAGGAATTATTCAATTTGTTGTACCAGCTATTCTTATAGTTATGGCAGCAATTAATTTAACACAATTGATGATTAATCCAGATGATCCACAAAAGAAAAAATTTAATGCCTTAAAAAATAAGTTTATTGCGGCAGTAATAGTTTTCTTTATACCAATGTTGTTTAATGTTTTCTTTAGTTTTATGCCTGATAGTTTTGAAATGGCAAATTGTTGGGAAGAAGCTAGAATAATTGCAGAGCAGATGGATAATACACCAAAAGACACAACTATCAATGGTGGTAGTTCAAGTCCTGTTTATACATCGGTTAAAGAAAGCCAAAAGAAAGCAGAAAAAATTGCAAAAGAAAAAGAAAAATTAAGAAAAAAAGTTACAAAGCCTACTGATTCAGATAGTACAGCAACTACAACAACTTCTTCTGGAAAAGGAGAAGACGTTGTAAAAGAAGCAAGAAAATATCTTGGTAATCCATATGTTTATGGTGGATGTAGTTTAACTAAAGGAATAGATTGTAGTTGTTATGTTAAACAAATATATGCTAAATTTGGTGTAGAGTTACCAAGAACAGCAGCTGCTCAATCACAACAGGGTAAAAGAATTGCAAAGTTAGCTGATGCTCAACCTGGAGATTTACTTTTTTATGTTGACGGAAGTGGTGGAATAGGGCATGTTGCAATGTATCAAGGAAATAATAAAGTTATACATGCATCAAGTCCATCTACAGGTATAAAAGAATCAGATGTTAATTATAGAAAATATGCAATGATAAAAAGATTTTTATAAAATGGAGATGATAACATGATATATTTAGATTATTCAGCAACAACACCAGTAAATGATGAAGTTTTAGATACATTTGTAAATGTTTCTAAAAATTATATAGGTAACCCAAATTCACTACATAGATTAGGAGTAGAAGCAAAGGAATTAATAGATGCATCTACTAAGCAAATGGCAAAACTTCTTGGTGTTAAGGAAAAAGAAATAATATATACAAGTGGTTCTAGTGAATCAAATAATACTGCTATTATGGGAGTTATTAATAAATATCCTAATAGAGGAAAACATATTATTACTACTAAACTTGAACATTCCTCTATTATTTCACCTCTTTCATATCTTCAAAATAATGGATATGATGTTGATTTTGTAGAAGCAGATGAAAATGGAAGAGTAACTGTAGAAAATGTTAAAAAATTAATAAGAAAAGATACAGTATTAGTAAGTATTGGGGCTGTAAATAGTGAGGTTGGTGTAGTTCAACCAATAGAAGAAATAGGAAAACTTTTAAAAGATTATCCTACTATTATTTTTCATAGTGATATTACTCAAGCTGTTGGTAAAATTAAAATTAATTTAGAAAATATAGATCTAGCAAGTATTTCTGCTCAAAAGTTTTATGGAATAAAGGGAGTAGGATGCTTAATAAAAAAAGAAAACATTCAAATAGAGCCATTAATTCATGGAGGAAAGTCTACTACAGTTTATAGGAGTGGAACTCCTGCTTTAGCTCTTATTGTTTCAATGTCTAAGGCACTTCGTTTAGCATTAGATAATCTTGATCAAAAATATAATAGAGTTTTAGAATTAAATAAATATTTAGTTGATAAATTAAAAGATATAAAGGAAGTTCATATTAATAGTAATGAATTTTGTTATCCATATGTAGTTAATTTAAGTATTGTTAATATAAAGTCAGAAGTATTACTTCATGCATTAGAAAAAGAAGATATTTATATTTCTACTCAGACAGCATGTTCTACAAGTAATTATTCAATGGCTGTATATGAAGTTACTAAAAATGAAGAATATGCTGCACATAGTTTAAGAATTAGCTTAAGTTACTTAACTACAGAAGAAGAATTAGATACTTTTGTAGAAGTGTTTAAAGAAAAAATCAAGGAGTTAGATTTAAAGAATGAAAGTAATTAAAATTACGGCTTTATGGTGTAGTGGATGTCTAGTTATGAATAAAACTTGGAACGAAGTTTTAAAACAAAGAGATGTTGAAACTGTTAACTTAGATTATGATATGGATGAAGAAGAAGTAATGAAGTATAATCCTGGTAAAATTTTACCTGTGTTTATTTTCTTTAAGGATGATAAAGAAATTACAAGAGTAGTTGGAGAGAAAAAAGTTGACGAAATGATACAAATAATAGATGAAGTTGGTGTATAAATATGAAATTTAAAAAAATATTATTATTAATATTATTGTTTTTAATGTGCTTTTCTTATAGTAATGTTTCTGCTAAAGAAAAAGTAAAATTATATTTCTTTCATGGTGATGGATGTCCACATTGTGCAGAAGAAGAAAAGTTTCTTAAAAAAGTAAAGAAAAAGTATCCAGATGTAAAAATAATAGAATATGAAGTATGGAAAGATAAAAGTAATGCAATGTTAATGAGTAGAGTTGGTAAGAAATATGGTATTAATACTAATTCTGTACCACTTACTGTTATATCTTCAACTGCTATTTCTGGATATGATGATAGTGTTGGTAGAAAAATAGAAAGAGCACTTGACTATTATCACAAAAAAGATAATAAAGATTATATTTCTAAGATTATAGATGGAAGCTATGATGGTGATGAGATAGAAGACTTATTCACAAAAAATGATATGAAAACAGATGATGCAACAACCATTAAAGTACCATTTTTTGGATCTGTTAATTTAAAATATTTCTCACTTCCAATGGCTGCAACACTAATAGGATTAGTAGATGGATTTAACCCTTGTGCAATGTGGGTGTTACTATTCTTAATTAGTATGTTACTTGGTATGAAAAACAAAAAAAGAATGTGGCTGCTTGGAATAGTTTTCCTATTAACTTCAGGAATTGTCTATATGGCTATTATGTTATCTTGGTTTAATATTGTTATTAATGCTATGGCATCTGTAATATTTAGAAACGTAATAGCTGTAGTAGCAGTCATAGGAGCAATAATCAATTTAAGAAGTTATATTGTAAGTAATGATAGTGGTTGTGAAGTAGTAGATGATAAAAAACGTAAAAAGATTATTTCTAAAATAAAAGATTTTACTAAAGAAAAAAGTTTAATATTAGCTTTAGGTGGAGTAATGGCACTAGCTATTAGTGTTAATGTTGTAGAATTAGCGTGTTCTGCAGGATTACCATTAGTGTTTACTCAAATTCTAGCACTTAATAATGCATCAGGAATTGAATCATTTTTCTATACACTTATTTATATAGTATTCTTCTTAATAGATGATATAATTATTTTTGCAATTGCAATGTCTACAACAAAGATACATGCTATATCAACAAAGTATAATAAATATTCACATCTAATTGGTGGAATTATAATGTTATTAATTGGTATATTATTAATATTAAAACCTGAATGGTTGATGTTTAATTTCTAGGAGGCAATATGCAATACTATGATATGGATTATATAGTAAATATAGATGATAAACATTATTTGAGTGATGAAGACAAGATAGTAGATGTTTATATTAAAAGAGTTGATCATTATTGCGAACGAACAAATAGTTATTGGGATAGTAAACAAGATGAAGCAGTGTACTTAAAGTTAAATACTAAAGATGGTGTTGATAAAATTGTTTGTTTAGCTAAGAATATAGTTAGTGAAAGTGAAATTGATTTTGATACACCTATGGAAAAAGAAGATTTTTTTCAATATAAACATGATAAAGAATTCTATAATCAAGTATTTGTTTATGCAACACTTAGTGATGAGCAGGCAATTACATTTTTAAGTATTATGAATGATAATATGGATAATTATGATTATAACTTTCAGTATTGTAATCAAAATAAAATAATTAAGAATATAGTTAAACCAAACTTGGATAGTAAAAAAGTTGAAAAATCATATAGTGATTATTTAGAAAAATCTTATAAACAAAAAAGTTTAGAACAAATGGTAAATTCAAGTGAAAAGAATGATAAAGTAATTAATTTTAGTCCTAAAAAATAAGCGCTGCTTATTTTTTTTATGTCTATATATATTTTTTTTACATATTATATTTTAGAGAATAATAGGAGGTAAGAATGTATATAGGACAAAAATCAGTAAGAGGTGGAATAGAAGATTTTTTATGTCCATTTACTGATATGTATATTACTCAGGGTAGTAATAGTAATTTTTCACATAAAGGTGTAATGGCCAATGATGTTCGAGGAAGAGTATCAGGTGTTAGATATCCATATTATGCACCATGTACTTCTAGATGTATTAGAACATATCCCATGTCAGGTCAAGTTATGTGGCAATCTATTAATAAAGTTAGATTTGCCAATGGAAGGGTAGATTATGCAACATATATGACTGCACATGATGATTCAATGAATGCTTATGTTGGTAAAGTAGTAAATCAAGGCGATGAACTTGGAAAAATGGGAACAAAGGGAAATGCTACGGGAGTTCATTGCCATATTCAAGTATCACAGAGTAACGATACGACATGGACAAAAAATGAATATGGGATATATAGATTCAATAATGAATATGATTTAGATGATTGCTATTTTGTTGATTACACCAATATTATTTATGGTATGGGAGGAGATTGGATAACTACTGGAAATGCTCCTGTTATTGAACTTCCTGGATCTGAAGCAGTTGACCAGATATTACATGTTGGAAGTAAAGTCAAATTTGATGGAATATTTAAAGTAGATATTATAAAAAGAAATACCAATTTATTTGGAAATACAAAATTAACAGGTGTATCTTTCAGTAATTACTATAATGAAAAAGCATCGAGTTATCATTGGATACCACTTGATGATTTTACAGAAGTAGATAAGTATGGTTCTAAAATAGGTCAAGATGATATAGTTTTTGGTGGAGCAAGTTATGTTATAAATGAGAATACTTATGAAGTAAAAGAAATTGATATACCTACTAATTCAGCTAAATTAGTTCTCAATAATCATGAAATATGGATATTTAGTACTTTTTTAAAAGAAGTTTAAAACTATGGAAAGATATAACTAGTAGGATATGAAGAAAATAGTGTATTATGATTATAAGAAATAGAATCATTGTAGATAATATTTCTTTTTTTTTTATTTGGAATTTACACCTAAAATCATTGAAAAATATTGCTAAAAGAGGTAAAATTAAGATAGTATGTAAAAATAGGATTGGAGGTGTATGTAAT
>CACZTK010000068.1 GCA_902784095.1 uncultured Erysipelotrichaceae bacterium
AAGTATTTTAATCAGGCTTTATTATGTATGGATTTAGGACTTAATCCAAAAGATTTAAGAATAGATGAACAAATTGCAATTGAATATACTAATGACTTTATTGAAGATAAGAAAAGTATTGAAAAGAAAAAATTTCATTTCTTAGATAATGATATTATTGAAGCTTTTGATGAGGCTAAAAATAATCCAGCACTTCAAGCTCAAGTAGTTAGAGAATCTAACAAATTTGAAGATAGAGAAAATAGTATGTTTAGAGAAAAAGATTATGATAGGGAGGATAGATAATGGAAGTAAAAATAAATAAAGAGATTAGAGATTATACAGAAAGTGTTTATTTTGGGTTGTCTTTAAGACAATTCATTTTTTCTGTATTGGGTTGTGCTATGGCTGTTGTTTTATATTTCATATTTAGACCATATTTTGGTATAGAAACACTTTCTTGGTTATGTATATTAGGTGCTGCTCCTTTTGCTGCTATTGGGTTTATTAAATACAATGGAATGAATGCAGAAGAATTTATTTTAGCATTTATAAGAAGTGAATTTTTAACATCAAAAAAATTAACATTTAGACCAACAAATTTTTATTATGAATTAATAAATCAAAGAAACGGAGATGATAAAAAAAATGAAAACAATAAGGAATCTATTCAAACAGGACAAGGATAAATTTAACCCTCCAAAAGGGGTACAAGATTGTATTCCTATAAAAACAATATATAAAGATGGAATATTTGAAGTATCAAAAAATAAGTATTCTAAATGCTTCAAATTTACAGATATTAATTATGCTGTAGCTTCAAGACCAGATAAAGAAGCAATGTTTTTACAATATTCTGAATTATTAAATTCATTAGATCCAGGTGCAACATCTAAAATAACAGTTTTAAATAGAAGACTAAATAGAGTTGATTTTGAAAAAAATATGATGTTAAATTTAAACGATGATGAATTAGATGAATACAGAAAAGAATATAATAAAATGCTTATGGATAAGGCACTAGGTTCAAATTCAATAGTTCAAGAAAAGTTTTTAACAATTTCTGTAAATAAAAAGAATATTGAAGAAGCTAGAACATACTTTTCGAGAATAAGTGCTGACATAAATAATCACTTTAATTCACTGGGGTCAAAATGCATAAGTCTAGATGGTTCAGATAGATTAAGATTGGCTCATGATTTTTATAGAATTGGTGAAGAAAATATTTTTACTTGGGATATGTTAGATAATATGAGAAAAGGACATTCTTTTAAAGATTATATCTCACCAGATAATTTTTCTTTTCAAAAGGATTATTTTGAAATGGGTGATAAATTTGGAAGAGTTTTTTTCTTAAAAGATTATGCATCATATATAAAAGATGATATGGTTGCTGAATTAACAGATTTAAATAGAAATTTAATGTTATCTATAGATGTTATTCCAATTCCAATGGATGAAGCCATTAGAGAAGTAGAAAATAGAAGACTAGGTGTAGAAACAAATATTACTAATTGGCAAAGACGACAAAATAATAATAATAACTTTAGTGCAGTTATTCCGTATGATATGGAACAACAAAGACAAGAATCTAAAGAGTTCCTTGATGATTTAACAACAAGAGACCAAAGAATGTTTGTATGTGTACTTACTATGGTATTAATAACAGATACAAAAGAACAATTAGATCAAGATACTGAAAGTTTATTAGCAACAGGAAGAAAACACTTATGCCAATTATCAATATTAAAATATCAACAATTAGATGGATTAAATACATCAATGCCATATGGTGTTAGAAAAATAAATACATTAAGAACATTAACAACTGAATCACTTGCAGTGTTTATGCCATTTAGAGTACAAGAAATTAATCACGAAAACGGTATTTACTATGGAGAAAATGTTATAAGTAAAAATATGATTATTGCAGATAGAAGAGAATTACTAAATGGTAATTCTTTTATTTTGGGTGTATCAGGTTCAGGTAAATCTTTTACTGCTAAAAATGAAATTGTATCGATAGCACTTCGTGATCCAAATGCAGACATAATTATAATAGATCCGGAACGAGAATATCCAAAATTAGTAGAAGCTTTAGGTGGACAAGATATTCATATTTCAGCCACAAGTAAAAACCATATAAATGCAATGGATATGAATGCAGATTATGGAGATGGAGCAAACCCTGTTATTTTAAAATCAGAATATATTCTTTCATTATGTGAACATTTAATGGGAGCTAATAACTTAGGTCCAAAAGAAAAATCAATAATTGATAGATGTACTGCAAAGGTATATAGAGTTTATCAACAAGGAAATTATCAAGGTGTAGCACCTACACTTCAAGATTTTAGAGAAGAATTATTAAAACAAGATGAACCAGAAGCAAAACAAATAGCACTAGCAATTGAGTTATTCACTGACGGTTCACTTAATACATTCGCTAAAAATACAAATGTAGATACAAATAGTAGAATTATTTGTTATGACATACTTGATTTAGGTAAACAATTACTTCCTATTGGTATGTTAGTAGTTCTAGATTCAATATTAAATAGAATAACAGCAAATAGACATAAAGGAAGAAATACATATATCTTTATTGATGAAATATATCTATTATTTCAACATGAATATTCTGCAAATTTCTTATTTACTCTATGGAAAAGGGTTCGAAAATATGGCGCCTTTTGCACCGGAATTACCCAGAATGTGGATGACTTACTTCAATCTCATACAGCAAGAACTATGTTAGCAAATAGTGAGTTTATTGTAATGCTAAATCAAGCTGCAACAGATAGAGTGGAACTTGCAAAATTACTATCTATTTCTGACACACAAATGAGTTATATAACTAATGTAGGAGCAGGACAAGGCTTATTAAAAGTTGGTAGTAACTTAGTACCATTTATTAATCAATTTCCAACTGATACAAAGTTATACAAATTAATGACTACTAAACCGGGAGAAGGTGAAAAATAGTGGATATATATGATTATTTAAAATCTGAAAGACTAAAAAGAAATATAAGTATTAGAAAATTTGCAAAGTTATGTAATATAAGTAATAGCGCCATGGCTGATTATGAAAATAAAAGATTAACACCGTCTATAAAATCATTGCTAAAAATAAGTGAAGCCTTAAATATTGATATTTTTAATATTCTAAAAAATACAACTTATTTAGATGATATTTATAATATGTAGGTGAATAAATGTCTGATATAAAAACAAAAGATATGAAGCCAAAGTCAATAAAGACTATGGATAAGGCAGTAGCATGGACAGAAAGAATTAAAGATCCTATTGCTTATGTAAATAAAAAAACAAAAGATATATCAACAGGACAAGAAAACATTATTGATTATGGAGAGGATAAAATAAAATATACTACAAATAGGATTAAAGACGAATTAGTATATGCTAGCAAAAAGACTATAAATTATACAAAGAATAAGACAATTAATTATGCAAAGAAAAAATATCAACAAAAAAAGTTAATAAAAAATAAACCTAATGATATAAAAGGAAAATCAGAAAAAACGAGGAAAACAGTTAAATCTGCTGAAAGAACAATAAAGAATACAGAAAAAGCTGCAAAAGAAGGAGTAAAGGCAAGTAAAATAATTGTCGAACAAGGGCGAAAACTTGCAATTGAAGGAACTAAAAAGGCCATTAAAGGAACAAAAGTAGCAATAAAAATTATGATTTCTGCTATAAAAGGAATGATTGCTTCAGTAAAATCATTAGTTGGTATGTTAGCTGCTGGTGGTTCATTAGCAATTATTGCAATAATAATTATATGTATGATAGGACTATTAGTAACTTCTATATTTGGAATTTTCTTTTCATCAGATAAAAGTAGTGGTAATGCAATTTTAATGAGTGATTGTGTTGCAGAATTAAATACAGAACTAGATAATAGGATTAAAACTATTAAAAACAATAATCCACATGATGAAGTAGTCATTCATTCTAATAGAGCTGAATGGAAAGATATTTTATCTGTTTATTCAGTTAAAGTTAATAAAGGAACAAATGAAGAAGAAGTAATGACTATTACAACTGAAAAGAAAAAAGTGCTTCAAGAAGTATTTTGGAATATGAATTATCTTACATTTGAAACAAAGAATGAGAAATATGGATCACAATCTATAGGTACATTAGACAGACCACAATTAGATTTAAGTTTAAATGGTCCAAGAAACACAAATGAAGAAGAAAAAACAATTCTACATATTTATATTAATAGTAAATCTGTAGAAGATATGAAAATAAAATATAATTTTAATGAGGAACAAAAGAAACAATTTGCTGAAATAAATAGTGAAAAATATCTTTCAATGTGGAGTTCAGTAATTTATGGTACATTTGGTTCAAGTGGTGAAATAACAGAATGGAAACAAGTAGGTAAAGAATGGTCAAATATCCAAATAGGAAATTCTGGTTCGACAATAGGACAAATAGGTTGTTTAACAACTTCTATATCTATTCTAATAAAAAAATCACAAGTTCCTACAAATATGATAAATCCGTTTAATCCAGGTACATTTGTAATAGCATTAAATAATAACTATGGATTTGATGAAAGTGGTAATTTACAATATTTAGCAATTTCAAAAGTGGTTCCTAATTTTGAATATGTTGATAGAGTAGAATTAAAAGGTAAATCAAAAGATGATAAATTATATGAAATACAAAAATATTATTCATCAGGTTATTATTTAGCATTGGAAGTAAAAGGAGCAACAAAAAATTCACAACACTGGGTTGCAGTTGATAATGTAAATAATAATTCAATATTAATGTTAGATCCAGCAAGTACGGAAACCGATGTATGGAGTCAATACGATTGGGAAAAAACAAGTCAATTTGTATATTTTAAAGTTAAAAAATAAGGTTTGATGAGTTATACTTGTCGGACTTTCTTTTTTTATAAATAGAAAGGTTCTTATAAAACTATCAACTATACTAAAAAAATATATTAAAAGGTTTAAGAAAAAATATTATATAAAAAACGTCGACTAGTTCGACGCTATTTTCTAATGGAGCGATAACAAAGGTTATTCGAAACTCTTAATAGTAAAAGTTGATAAACAACTAATCACTAATAATATTATAGCATGTTTATTTAATAATGTATATTATTTTTGATTTGTTTTTTCTTGTAAAAGTTTAATTATTTCTTGTAAATAATCATTGTTATGTTGTATTTCTTTATTTACTTCCTTGATAGAATTATTCATTTTATCTATGTCATTTATCGATTTTTTATTATCAATATAGTTATATATTAGTGGTATTATTGCAATTATAAGTGATATTATTGCTACAAGTAATGACCTATGTGATACTCTTCTTGTTTCATTTATATTATCAATCATTAATTTGTTCTCAAAATATTTTTCAAAATCTTGACAGTCATTTATTAGTTTTTGACTTCTTTCATTTTGAAATTTATGAACTTTTTTTAAATAATCGTTTGAATAATTTTTATCGACAACTATGTCAGTTAGTAGAGTTTTATAT
>CACZTK010000069.1 GCA_902784095.1 uncultured Erysipelotrichaceae bacterium
AAGTAATGCAAGTCCAATAACTTTTGATGAAACAGATATTAGAACAAGATGTGCTACTTGTAATTGCAACGGATGGCTAGATTATTCAAATGGAAATCCTAACTTTAAGATATTTGGAAATGGTTATACAGGATATTATGATATAGAATTTAGTGCTTCCGTAAGTACAGCAGATGCTGGGGTAGTAGCAATAGGTTTATTCCAAGATGGCGTATTGATACCCGATACTGTAAGAGCAGTTACTATTGCAGCCGCTGATGATTATGAAACTATTTCATTTGATAAGAAGTTAAGAGTATGCCCAAGAGGAACAACAAATATATCAGTTCAAAGTGTACCAAGTATTCCAACGCCAACTACACCAACTACACCAATATCAACTACACAAGCAATTATAACTAATGCAACATTTAGTATAAGTAGGATTTAATGAATAGGGTAGATAATTTATCTTTAATATTACAGGCATTAAGTCTTGAAATATTGTTTAAAGATTACAATAATAGTGATTTAATGGAAGAATTGCAGAAACAAGATATGCAGTATTTTGAAAAGATGATAAAAAACCAAGAAGAAATATTAAATATTCTTAAAGGAAAGGAGTGAATTAAGTGGAAGAAAGAATGTTACAGTTAGTTGAAGATACACTGGAAAGAACTATAAAAGATGGTTTGACTACTAATAATTTAGATATTGTTTATAAATTAAGTAAAATAAAATATTATATGGAGGAGGCAAAGGAAATGAATAATTACGGAAACAGAGGTTATAACGACTATAGTGGTCGTGGACCAGGTCACGGGTCATATGGAGAGTATAATCGTGGATATGGAGAATATAACGATGGATATAATAATTATGGTCGTAGAGGAGTAGATAGCAAATATCGTGGATATGACCATTTAGATAGAATGTATAACGAATATGGTAACTATAGTTATGGTAGAGAAAGATATGGAGCAAATGAAGATACTAAAAAAAGTTTAGAATATATGCTTAGAAGTATGGAAGATTTTGCTCGCATGCTAAAAGAAGAAGCACAATCACAAGAAGAAATTCAAATGATTAAACAAACTGCTCAAAGAATAGCACAAATGTAATATGAAGTATTTTTTTTATAATGCTAACAGCCACAATAATTTTATTGATGATTGTTTCCCTAGAGCATATTCAATAGTAATGAATATAACATGGAAAGAAGCATATAAAGAATTATGCAAAAGTGCAATGGAACAAGGTTATATGATGGATAGTGCTATTTTTGTAAGGGATTTTTTAGATAAAAAATTTAAAAGAATACCTTACGAAGAAACATATATAGGTGAATTTGCGGAAAACCACCCTGTTGGTAAATATCTAATAACGACTAACGGGCATATAACAGCATGTGTTGATGGGTACATTATAGACACTTGGAATTGCACTAATAAAGAAATTGAACATATTTGGAAAATATCATAAAATGTGATATAATGTAGATGGGTTAGATGTTGACCTCCACATTTTAAATTGGAAAGTGTGAGACACCTAATGAAAGAGCAATTTGCTCTTTTTTTTATGCTATGATATAATTATTTTAGAGGGTTGCTCCAATCAACCCTCAACTTATAGATTGGAGGTATAAGTTATGGAAATTTGGAAAGACATAGAAGGATATCAAGGGTTATATCAAATTAGTAATCTAGGAAACATAAAAAGTCTACATAATTATCGAAAAGGTAATATATTGAAACCTAGACTTAAAAAAGGATATTATCAAATTGGATTAAGAAAGAATAACATTAGAAAATGGTATGCAATACATAGACTTGTAGCAAAAGTTTTTATACCAAATCCAAATAATCTACCACAAGTCAATCATATTGACGAAAACAAATTAAATAATCGTGTAGATAATCTTGAGTGGTGTACAGTTCATTACAACAATTGTTATGGTAGTAGATTAAAAAGAGTGGCAATTAATAATAAATTAAGAAAATCAATAATACAATATGATTTGAATGGAAATTATATAAATGAATATATAAGCATTGCTGAAGCAGGTAGACAAAATAATATATCAACTAGCAATATATGTTTATGTTGCAAAGGGAAATATGCTCAAGCAAAAGGATTTATATGGAGATTTAAAAGTGAGGTGATGTCTAATGTCGATAACATATAACAACATATATTGGGTTGGAAATTTGCATGTTATCGGAGGTCGGCGTTGAAACATTTATGTTTGAACTTGCTAAGCAATTTCAAGATTATGATTTTGTTGTTTATTATAATAGCATACCAAAAGAGCAATTAAGAAGATTAAAGAAATATGTAAAATGTGTTAAGTATAACGGTGAAAAAATAAAGTGCAAAAAAATTTTTATGAATTATGATATTTCAATAATAGATAATGTTGAAGCAGAAGAATACATACAAATAGTTCATTGCGTATTTAAATATAATAAATTAAAACCACATACACATAATAAGATTACAAAATATTATGCGGTTGGAATTGAAGCTTGCGAAAGTTTTAAAGAAATAACGGGGAAGCAATGTGAAGTATTACATAATCCTTTGCAAATAGATAAACCAAGAAAAATATTAAAATTAATAAGTGCAACAAGGCTGGCAAGTGATAAAGGGAAAATATGCCAAAGAATGCAAAAGTTAGTTGATGAATTAGAAATAAATAATATTCCTTATGAATGGCAGATATTTACAAATGGTCAACATTTAATAAATGGTAAAGGAATTATTTATAGAACACCAACCCT
>CACZTK010000070.1 GCA_902784095.1 uncultured Erysipelotrichaceae bacterium
ACATTATAACTTCCTGCATTTGTTTGAATATGATTTGATAATGTACATCCACTTGATGTTGCTATTGTCTGACCTAATCCATTATATAATAAATTTGGAATACAACTTGTACTTGAATTTACTTTTGCTATTTCACATACCAACGATTTACTAATTGTATTATCACTATATCTATAACCCGTATTAGTATTCATAACAACAGTGTATTTTCCAGCATTTACGCCACTATTATCAATAAAACTAATTCCTGTACCACCATCTGCTAAGGTTTGACTCATTCCATTGTATGATAAAGTTCTACAACTACCAATTGTAGCTTTATTGTATGCTGTTACATTATCACTTGATACTTCACCCACAGAATTCATTGCATTATCCTTTATCTTTCCTGATTTGAGTGAAACCTTAAATTTACCATATGATTTACCAGTAATTGTCAATCTATATTTATAGCCATTTTTAATAGCAGTTGGCTTAGATATTTTTGATAATACTCCAAAATTTGCAGAAATACTAAAATCTGTTATTGATAAATTTTTAGTATCATCACTTATCAATGAAAAATCATCTGTACACATTAAATCCATAGTTACAGTATTTCCTGATAGTACTTCAAAACTAGACATATTAGAAAAACTACATTTAGGTTTAACTGTATCTATTATTATATCCTCACTTTTCTTAGATATATCATATCCTGATTCATCAAATATGGTAACCTTAATTTTATACGTGCTATCACTATAATCATTATTATTAAGAATAATACTATCATCATAACTATTATCATACTTCATATAATAAATTTCACTTTGCTTAAATACTACATTATTTTTATAAATAGTATACATAAATGCAGCTATTTTTACATTATTAATAGATTTAATATTTATATTAATAATTGGAGTATTATTTGTATAATGCTTATTACTAATTTTATTATTCATATTATCTTTCATATTTGTGTAAGTATACTTAAATTTTATATTAGCTTTTTCTGTATCATAATTACTACCATTTGTAGTTGTTAGATGACCATTATAACCATATAAGCCATTTCCAATCCTTGTTACAACAACTTTACTATCATCACTAAACTTCTTATGATCATAATCTATAAAATCTTCGGTTATATAATTATTTTGTCTCAAATCTTTTAAGGTAACGTATCTGCTTTCTAGAGGTTTTTTAGGAAGAGCACTTGGTGTTTCTTCAAAATATGTTTTAGCAAGTTCTACAAAAATCTTATTTTGATTATTATTAAATATTTCTCTTTGGTTAGCTCTAAAGTTCAAAAAAGAAACAATACCAATTGATGATATAACACCAATTATTAGTACAGCTACTAGTAACTCTATCATTGTAAAACCTTTTTTTAAAGTGCTTTTCTTCATATTAACTCCTCTTATTCTATTTATATTATATAAAGATTTTATTATTAATACAAGAAAAAAACACATTAGTGTTTCTTATTCTGCTCATATTTTTCTAAAAAGTATTTCTTATATTCTAAGAAATTATCATTTTTTATTGCTTCTCTTAGATCTTCTGTTAGTCTAATTAAAAATCTAATATTATGAATTGAAAGTAAACTTTTACCCAACATTTCATCTGTTGCCATTAAATGTCTAATATAACCTCTTGTATAGTTTTTACATGTATAGCAATCACAAGTATCTTCAATAGGTGTAAAGTCTTCTATAAATTTTGCATTATTTAAATTTATTTTTCCATTTCTAGTAAAGGCTTGACCATGACGAGCAATTCTAGTTGGTAATACACAATCAAAAATATCTATTCCTCTTTCAACACCTTCTATAATATCAACAGGTTCTCCTACTCCCATTAAATATCTAACTTTATCTTTAGGAAGATATGGAATTGAATAATCAATGGCTTTATACATATCTTCTTTACTTTCTCCATCATTAGCAACTCCACCTATACTATAGCCATCAAAATCTAGTTTTACTGTTTCAATTGCAGATAGTTTTCTTAAGTCTTCATATGGACCACCTTGAACAATTCCAAATAATGCTTGATTTGGATTAGAATGAACTTTTTTACCTCTTGCTGCCCATCTTAAAGTTCTTTCTAAACTATTTTTCAAATATTCATGATCTGCACTAGCTGGAGGACATTCATCAAAGCTCATTGCTATATCACTATCTAGTTTATTTTGAATTTCTATTGATTTTTCTGGAGTTAAAAATAGTTTAGATCCATCAATATGACTTTTAAAATGAACACCTTCTTCTGTTATATCCTTTTTCTTATTTTTAGCAAGAGAGAAAACTTGAAAACCACCACTATCAGTTAAAATAGGTCCATTCCAATTCATGAATTTATGAAGTCCACCTGCATGATTTACAACATCTTCTCCAGGTCTTAACCATAAATGATATGTATTAGAAAGAATAATTCCTGCATTACAATCTTTTACTTGTTCAGGAGTTAATCCTTTTACTGTTGCGCGTGTTCCAACAGGCATAAACATAGGAGTATCATATGTACCATAATTAGTTTCTATTTTACCAAGACGTGCTTTGGTATTTTTTTCTTCTTTTTCTAATGTATATTTAATTTTCATATTTGATGCCTCCTTATTTTATAAACATTGCATCTCCAAATGAGAAGAATCTATATTTTTCTTTTACAGCAATACTATAAGCATTTAATATATTTTCTTTTGAAGCAAGTGCAGATACTAACATAATCAAAGTTGATTTAGGTAAATGGAAATTTGTAATTAAAGCATCAACTGCTTTAAATCTATATCCAGGATATATAAAGATATCTGTAAATCCACTACATTCTTTAAAATCTCCACACTTAGACATAACTGTTTCTAATACTCTTGTAGAAGTAGTTCCTACACTGATAATTCTTTTTCCTTGTTTTCTTGTTTTCTTTAAAAGTTTTGCTACTTCATCACTCATTTCATAGTATTCACTATGCATTTTATGTTTGGTAACATCTTCTACACTAACAGGTCTAAATGTACCAAGACCAACATGAAGAGTTACATAACAAATATTTATACCTTTTTCTTCTATTTTTCTTAATAATTCTTTTGTAAAGTGAAGTCCTGCCGTTGGAGCAGCAGCACTACCAAGTTCTTTAGCATATACTGTTTGATATCTTGATTGATCAGCTAGTTTTTCATGAATATATGGTGGGAGTGGCATTGTTCCTAGTTTTTCTAATATTTCTACTAATATACCATTATAAATTAGTTTAAAATGTCTTATTCCTTCATCAAGTTCTTTTACACATTCTGCTTTTAATAATCCATCACCAAAAGATACAATAGTACCTACTTTTATTCTTCTAGCAGGTTTTACTAAACACTCCCATTCATCACCTTCTATATTTTTTAAAAGAAGTATTTCAATAACTGCTTTTGTATCGATTTTTTCTCCAATAAGTCTAGCAGGTAATACTTTAGTATTATTTAAAACTAAAGTATCTCCTTTTTCTAAATAATCTATAATATCTGTAAAAACTTTATGTTCTACTTCTCCTGTTTTTTTATCAAGTACAAGTAATCTTGAAGAATCTCTTTTTAAAAGAGGCGTTTGTGCAATTAATTCTTCTGGTAAATAGTAATCAAAATCATCCGTCTTCATCTATAATCTAACCCTTCTAGCCATATTTTTGCCTACTTCACTATTCATTAATTTATTTATATAGTAAACACTAGCATCACTTATTTCTTTAGAACTCATATGTTCAATATAATCACATACATCACTAACAGATTCAATATTATAATCTCTATCTGCTAATAAGTTTTCACCTAATTGTACTATTTCCATCCTATCATTTTCTTCTTTTCTCATGGTACAAGCAAGTTTAAACAATTCTTTTTTATCTCTACCTAACTCTTCATTGACAACACCAGAATATGAATAATATTTTGAAAATAAAAGTAATTCTTCATCATTTAAATCTTTACATAAATCTTTTTCATTATTTAAGAAAAAAGCTGTACATAATATAACTTCATCTTTAGTATATAATCGAGATTCTTCACTTAACTGAAGTTTTTTATCTAATTCTACTATTCTTATTTTATCTTCATCATCTAAATCACAATATGAAGTAAAGCACTCTTTTATACATGGCCATTCTACTTTTTCCATTAAATACATCATTTCATCAGTAAGTCTTTCTTTTTCTGTTTCATAAGTTATATTTTCCATAAAATCCAACTCCTTAAAACTCCTACATATTATATCATAATTCCCAAAGAAAAAAAAGGCTACTTTTCAGTATACTTAATACCAAGTACTTTATAGCCTAATTCTGTTACAACACGACCTCTATTAGTCCTTTTTAATAATCCTCTTTGTAATAAATATGGTTCATATACATCTTCTATAGTTGCTACTTCTTCTCCAATAGAACTACTAATAGCTTCCACTCCAACAGGACCACCATTAAATTTTTCAACTATTGTTAATAGAAGTTGTCTATCTACATCATCTAGTCCATATTTATCTACTTTTAATCTTTCTAAAGCATGTTTAGTAATATCCTTGGTAATTGTTCCATCTCCATTAACTAATGCAAAATCCCTTACTCTTTTTAGAAGACGATTTGCAATACGTGGAGTACCTCTACTTCTTTTAGCAAGTTCTACCGCTGCATCATCATCTATTTCTGTATTTAATACTTTTGATGTTCTTTTTACTATTTTAGTTAATTCTTCATCTGTATAAAACTGTAATTTTGAAATAATACCAAAACGATCTCTTAATGGTGATGTTAAATCTCCTGCTCTTGTTGTTGCTCCAACTAAAGTAAATGGTGGTAAATCTATTTTAATGCTTCTACTACTTCCATCACCACCTATAATAATATCAAGTGAAAAATCTTCCATAGCAGGATATAATATTTCTTCTATGAATTTTGGAATACGATGAATTTCATCAATAAATAAAACATCTCCTGCTTCCAGT
>CACZTK010000071.1 GCA_902784095.1 uncultured Erysipelotrichaceae bacterium
ACTGGAGAACAAGCATTAGAAATATGCGAAGCATTAGTTAGAAGTGAAGCAGTAAGCATTATTGTAATAGATTCAGTCGCAGCATTAGTACCACAAGCAGAAATAGATGGTGATATGGGTGATTCTCATGTAGGACTTCAAGCAAGACTTATGTCTCAAGCACTTAGAAAATTAAATGGTACTATTAGTAAAACAAATACAACAGTTATTTTTATTAATCAAATAAGAGAAAAAGTTGGAGTTATGTTTGGAAATCCAGAAACTACAACTGGTGGTAGAGCATTAAAATTCTATGCAAGTGTTAGACTTGAAATTAGAAGAAGTGAACAACTTAAGATGGGTGATGGTGTAGTTGGAAATAGAACTACCGTAAAAGTTGTTAAAAATAAAGTAGCTCCTCCATTTAAAAACTGTTCAGTTGATATTATGTATGGAGAAGGAGTTTCTCGTGAAGGTGAAATCGTTGACTTAGCATCTGATGCTGGAATTATGCAAAAAACTGGTGCATGGTATGCTTATAATGGTGAAAAACTAGGACAAGGAAAAGAAAATGTTAAACTTCTTTTAAAAGAACAAGTAGAACTAAAAGAAGAAATTGAAGAAAAAGTACGAGAATACTACGGTATTTCACTAGAAAAATAGATGAATATATAAATAAAAATCCAATAATATAGTAGAAGGTAAAAATAATGCCTTCTACTTTTTAGTTGGAAAGGAGGAAAAATAATAGAAGCAACAAAAAGTAAAAAGTTAATCCCAATGAGTTTTGATTTGCTATTTAAAAAGATGTTTGGTGATGAAAATCATAAAGAAAGAGTATCCTATCTAGTATCGACAATGTTAAATCTTCCATATGAAGCAGTTAAAGATAATATTGAAATTCTTCCAAATGATAAAAAGCTAAATAATAAAAATTCTAAAAGGCAAGCACAAGATGTCGTAGTAAGAATAATACTATCCATAAATAGAAGAATATCATTAGAGATGAATATGAATTATAATATAGCTAATAAAAATAGAAATCTAATGTATCTAGCTAATATGTATTCTAACGAGTTAAGAAATAAAGATGATTATTCAAAATTAGAACCATGTATCCAAGTTAACTTTAATACTGTATTTACAGATTGTGAAAACAATGTATTATATGATGTTTATTCATTAAAAAATGAATATGGATATGAGCTTACTGACATGATCAAGATAATAAACTTGAATATTGCCGAATGTTATGATATTTGCTATAATAAAACCATCAATAATTATGAAGAAAGTTTACAAGAAATAATAAAGTATGGAGCTTTATTAATGGAAAATGATTATGATAAATTAGAAGTGATATTGGAGGATATTCAAATGGAAGAAGAAGTAAAGGATGATATTTTAGATTCAATGGAAGAATACTCAGAAGATGAAGACTTCAGCTATTTATATTATGATGAAGAACATAATAGAAAAGCACTTGAAAATGGATTAAAAAGTGAAGCAAGAGAAGCTGGATTAGCTGAAGGAAGAGCTGAAGGAAGAGTTGAGGGAAGAGCTGAGGGATTAAAAGAAGGAAAATTAGAAATAGCAAAATCAATGAAAGAAGAAAATCTAGATATTGATATAATATCTAAGTGTACGGGATTAACAAAAGAAGAAATAAATAATTTATAGAATAAACTACACATATGTGTAGTTTTTTTATGGAATGTTCTTGCTTTTCTGTATCGGGGGGGGTATAATAATGCTAAATAATAGTAAGATTGGATGATGCCAAAATGAAAAAAATAAAAAACTTTATGAAAAGTAATGTAAAACTATTTATAGGAATAATTATAGGTGGAATTATATTTGGAGGAAGTGTAGCTATTGTATCTGCTATAACAGGAAGCCAAGTAACTTATACAGATACTTACAGTTTAGGCGCAACAACAGTACAAGGAGCAATAGATGCACTATATAATAAAACAAAACTAGGAAATGATAGTAAGTTTGTAGAAGCATATACATATAATCAAACAAGTGGAGCATCAAATTATTGTGTAACAGGAAATGAATCAACATGTGTGGCAACAACATGTTATAAAACAAAAAGTGCTTCTTCATGTCCTGCAGGAACAATAATAAGATATAAAGTTTCACCAGGCAATGTAGTAACATTTCATGTAATGTATGATGATGCAAATACAATTACCATGCAAGCACAAAGAAATACAATATATAATACAGCATGGTATCCAACATTATCAAGTACATCAGGCCCAATAACAGTATTACCAGCATTAGAGAGTGCAACAGCAGGATGGGAATATGTAAATAATCAAACATACACTATGGGAACAACAACATTCAAAACAAATGCATATACAGGATGTAGTGAATATAATACATGTACAACAAACACGTATACATTAGCAGAACGTACAGCAAAAGCAAGAATGATAACAGTACAAGAAGCAGTCTTATTAGGGTGTACTTCTAGCGATAAATCCTGTCCAAAATGGATGAATAATTATTTACAACAATCAACATCCAATGGAGGAACAGTAAATGACAAATCACATGGACCAAATAACACTAATAACTCTGGTTATTGGACAATGAGCGCCAATCCTTCCGACACCCGCCGTGCTTGGATTGTGGCTCAGAACGGCCGCGTCAACAACTACAGCTTCGTCAGCGTCGACTATGCCTACTATGGTGCCCGAGCCGTCGTAGTTGTTTCAAAATAGAATATTTTGAAACCTATGCCGAATATTATTAAATTCATTAATAATATTTATATAACAGTAAAATAATTAATTATGTATTAATATATTTTACCAATATAAATAGTATTACTTTTGGAATTAGAAATAATTCCTTTTTTTGTTTTTTTCATATAATATAATGGTGATTATATGGATTTAAAAGATGTTAAGACTGATTCTAGAGAAGTGTGTGATGGTGATATATTTGTTGCTGTTCATGGATTTAATGTAGATCATAGTCAGTATATTCCAGATGCTTTAAAAAATGGAGCAAGTATGATTATAACTGATACAAATTATGATGGTAATGTTCCTTGTCTTAATACTGATAATATTAATGATACTTTAGATGAAGTTTGTAAATATATTTATAATTATAATAATGAACTTGATTTAATTGGTATAACTGGTACTGATGGTAAGACAACTACTTCAACTATTCTTTCTAAGTTACTTAATTTAAAAGATAATACTGCTTATATTGGTACTAATGGTATTGAATATAAAAATAGTATTATCAAGACTGATAATACTACTCCGAAAAAAGAAGAATTATATAAATACTTTTCTTATCTTAAAAATAATGAATGTAAAAATGTAGTAATGGAAGTATCTAGTGAAGCATTACTTCATAATAGAGTAGATTCTTTTTTATTTAAATATGTTATTTTTACTAATATTACAGAAGATCATTTAAATATTCATAAAAGTATAGATTCTTATATTAAAGCTAAACTAAAACTTATTAATTATTTAGAAGATGACGGAATAATACTTATTAATAATGATGATGAAGTTTGTAGAAAAATTAAATCTAATAAAACCATATATACATATGGTATGTCTTGTGATAGTGATTTTCAAATAGCTAATATTAAGTATAAGAAAAAATATACTTTATTTACTATTAAACATAATGGTGTGAAATATAAAATTAAAAGCCCTTATCCATTTCTATATAATATTTATAATTTAACTGTTGCTTTTATTATATGTTACTTAGAAAGGGTTGATATAAGATTATTAATAAAAACTATTAAGTCTTTAGATATGGTATCTGGTAGATGTGAGAAATTGGATTATGGACAAAGATATAATATAATACTTGATTATGCTCATACAGAAAATGGTATTAAGAATTTAATTAATAGTGTTAAAAAATATAATAAAAGAATTATTGTTGTTACTGGTTCTGCTGGTGGTAGAGAGCAAGAAAAAAGATCTAGGATAGGTAAATTTTTACTTGATAATACTTCTTTTGTTATATTTACTATGGATGATCCTAGATATGAAGAAGTTAATGATATTATTGATGATATGATTAGTGATTCTAATAAAACTAATTATATAAGAATAATAGATAGAGAAAAAGCAATTAATTATGCTTTTGATAATGCTTTAAAAGATGATTATATTCTAATTATTGGTAAAGGAAGAGATAATTATATGGCTATTGAAGATAAAAGAATACCTTATTGTGATTATGATGTTATACTAAATTACTTTACTAATAAATAAAATTATGTTATAATACTCGCCACTGGAAGGAGAGTATCATGGAAAAAGTAAATGTTATTAATGGAGACGGTGATCTAACTAATAGAATAGTTAATGGCTTATTACCATCTGCACTTAGATTTTATGGAAAAGAATATGAAGATATAGTAATTCAAGCTGTTAAAGAAATAGAATTCTATGAACTTGGAAAACATGAAAATATGGATTTAGTTATCAGTGTTTTAACTGGTTGTATTCCAAAAAATGATAGTCATA
Source organism: uncultured Erysipelotrichaceae bacterium (assembly GCA_902784095.1). Taxonomy (GTDB): domain Bacteria; phylum Bacillota_I; class Bacilli_A; order RF39; family UBA660; genus UMGS995. The sequence continues at coordinate 4,509 of CACZTK010000071.1, forward strand.
ATAGAGATTCAGGTTGTTTTATATATCCAAAAAATCCCAATAGTATGAGCGATTATGGAGATATTATTATATATAAAAATGAATTTAAAAGAGAAACTTATTTAACAGTTGCTCATGAATTATTTGGACATGGTGTTTGTAGTAGGATTAATAGAATAATTGAAGAAGATAATAATCTTTATAACCGTAATGGTATAGCTTTACATGGAATAGATAATAGTCTTTGGATTAATAGGATTATGAATGAAGGGTGTGTTGACTTCATTGCAGAAACAATAGTTAATTATCATGGTATGTGTGTTAAAACTTCAGATGACTATTCTGCTGCTAAAAAGACTGCTAAAGCTATATATAATTATTTAGGTAGAGAAGATTTCTTGAAAGCAATGGTTTTGTATGATTATGATATTGAACAAGGAATAGATAATCTATGTGGTGATGGATATTTTGATAGATTAAGTAAGCTGAATGAAAAAAGATATAGTCACGAAGCAAATGGTCATTATTTAAGAAGTTATGCTGTTAAGAAGAAAGTATTAAAAGAAATTAAGAAAATTGCTTGACATATACAAAGATAAGTAATAATATTAATGAAAATATTATGAGGTGGGCTATATGATAGAGGTTATTTTTATTTCAAAATTATGTAAATGTAAAAATAGTTCTTTATTGTGCCTAGAATGTGTTTAACAGTAATTTCTTTGTGGAAATTGCTGTTTTTGTTTAAGAGGTGAAGTTCATGAATGATTTAACATTGGAAAAATTATTAGATGAAGTAGGAAAATATAATCCAGATGCAATTGATAAAATAAAGAAAGCATATAATTATGCAGATGACTTACATTCAGGGCAGTATAGACAAAGTGGGGAACCATATATTATTCATCCATTAAATGTTGCATATACTTTGGCAGAGCTTCATGCAGATAGTGATACTGTATGTGCTGGTCTTTTACATGATACTTTAGAAGATACCAAAGCAACTAAAGCAGATTTAGAAAGATATTTTAATAAAGAAATAGCAGACTTAGTAGATGGGGTTACTAAACTTTCTAAGATGAATTTTGATACTAAACAAGATCAAAATATGGCAAATACTAGGAAGATAATTACAAGTATTATGAGTGATGTAAGAATTATTATTATAAAACTTGCTGATAGACTTCATAATATGAGAACTTTGGAGTTTAAAAAGAAAGAAAAACAAATTGAAAATGCTTTAGAAACAATTAATATTTTTGTACCTTTAGCAAACTATATAGGTGCTTATAGAATAAAAACAGAATTAGAAGATATCTCTCTTAGTTATATAAAACCTGATGTTTATAAAGAAATATCAGAAGAAAAAGAAAAAATAGAGGAAATGAGTAGAGATTGTCTAAAAGAGATGTTATATACTATTAAAGGTATTTTAATAGGAAAAGAAATTCCTCATGAAATTAAACTTAGAACTAAGAATATCTATGGTATTTATGAAAGAAAAGAGAGGGGATTAAAACTTTCTGATATACATGATTTATTAGTATTTAAGATTATGGTTGATAATATAGATAATTGTTATAGAACTATGGGTGTTGTACATTCACAATATAATCCAATTAATGAGTATTTTAAAGATTATTTATATAATCCTAAAAAGAATATGTATAAATCAATTCATACAACAGTATTTGCTCCTGATAAGAGATTAGTTCAAGCTCAAATTAGAACGTTCGATATGGATAGAGTTGCATCTTTTGGATTAACAACATATTGGGATATTCATAAAGGTAATGCTAGAGATGCTATGCAAAAAGAATTAGCAGAAGAATTTCAATTTTATAAATCACTTAGACAAATAGATAAAAAGTTTGGAGATAATGCTGAGTTTGTTAAACAGGCAAAACAAGAATTATTCTCTGATAAAGTTTATGTATATAGTCAAACCGGAGAGATAATTGAACTTCCAAAGGGAGCAACTCCAATAGACTTTGCATATGCTATTCATACAGATTTAGGTAATAGTATGGTTGAATCAATAGTAAATGATAATGAAGTTCCTTTTGACTATCAACTACATAATGATGATAGAATAATAATATCAGAAGATTCTTTATCACCAGGACCTACAGAAGATTGGTTATCAAAAGTCGTAACTGCTAAAGCAAAAAGAAGAATAGAAGAAAGATTAAATAGAACAAGTCAAAAGTAGGCTTGTTCTTTTCCTTGACAATGACTTAAATAATCTCTACAATAGAGGTATAGATTATAATTTAAAATTGTATTCTAATGGAGGTATTATATGAGTGGTATAGGATTCTCCATTTTACTTGTTATAATTGGATTAGCAACAGGAGTAGGAGCAACTTTTGTAGGCAATAGGTTAAAAGAAAATAATGCATCTAGTAAAGTAGATAAAATGTTAAATCAAGCAAAAAAGGATGCTGAAAAGATTAAAAGAGATGCCATCTTAGAACAAAAAGAGGAACAACATAGATTAAAGATGGAATTAGATAAGGAAATAAAAGAAAAGAAAGAAGAAATAAAGGAATCAGAAGCAAGATTATTACAACGTGAATCAAATATGGATAAACGTGATGAAATGTATCAAAAAAGAGAACTTGCTTTAGATGAAAGAGAAGCAAAATTAACAGATGGTCTAAATGAAATCCAAAATGAAAAGAGTAAAGTGGAAGAAATAAAGAAAGAACAATTAGACTTACTTGAAAAAATATCTGGTTTTAGTAAAGATAAAGCTAGAGAATTAGTAATGAAACAAGTAAAAGAAAATATGACAAAAGAAATCTCTGAATATATCAGAGAACAAGAAAATGAAGCAAAATTAGTAGCAGATAAAACTGCTAAAGAAATGATTGTTATGTCTATGCAAAAATATGCAGCAGATATAGCAAGTGATCAAACAGTAACAGTAGTTGAACTTCCTAATGAAGAAATGAAAGGAAGAATCATTGGTCGTGAAGGAAGAAATATTCGTACTATTGAAGCAATTACAGGAGTTGATTTAATTATTGATGATACACCTGAGGCTGTAGTGTTATCAAGTTTTGATCCATTAAGAAGAGAAATTGCATATGTAACATTACAAACATTAATTAAAGATGGAAGAATTCATCCAACGAGAATTGAAGAATTATATGATAAAGTATGCAAAGACATGAAACAAAAAATAATTGAATTTGGTCAAGAAGCAACTTTTGAATTAGGACTTACAAAATTTGATCCAGAGTTGATTGAAACAATTGGTAAACTTCATTTTAGAACAAGTTATGGTCAAAATGCATTACAACATTCTATTGAAGTTGGACACTTATCTGGACTTTTAGCAGCTGAATTAGGTGAAAATGTGGCACTTGCTAAAAGAGCTGGACTTCTACATGATATTGGAAAAGCAATAGATCATGAAGTAGAAGGAAGTCATGTTGAAATAGGTGTAGATATTGCTAAAAAGTATAAAGAAGATGAAGTAGTAATAAATGCTATTGCTTCACATCATGGAGATACAAAAGCAGATAGTGTTATTGCTGTAATAGTAGCAATTGCTGATGCACTTTCAGCATCACGTCCAGGTGCTAGAAATGATTCTTTAGAAAATTATATTAAGAGACTTACTCAATTAGAAGAAGTTGGTAATAATATAGAAGGTGTTGAAAAAGCATTTGCTGTTCAAGCAGGTAGAGAATTACGTGTAATTGTAAAACCTGAAGAAGTAGATGACTTAGGAGCACATAAGATAGCTAGAGATGTTAAAGAAAAAATAGAAGAAACTATGAAGTATCCTGGTACAATTAAAATTACAGTTGTTAGAGAAACTCGTGCTCAAGAAGAAGCAAAATAGGATAGATAACTTTATTAAAAAGAAGGTAAAATAATACCTTCTTTTTTTTGTAAAAAAAAGAAGTTAAACTTCTGTTTGCACCTCTTTTTTAATGTCTATTATTATTGGAAGAACTATTGGATTTCTACCAGTTAATTTTGAAATATAACTATATAATTCACTAGTTAAATTGGTTTTCATTGAAGCAAAAGTAGAATGACTATCGGATAGTTCTTTTCTTAGTATTGCTTCTGCTTTTTCTTCAATTTTCTTTAATAATTCTTCATTTTCATTTATAAGGATGAATCCTCTTGTTGTAATATTAGGCTTTATTAATAATTCGTGATGTTTCATATCAACATTAATAATTACAACTAATATTCCATCTCTTGCCATCATTTGTCTATCTTTTAAAACAGCTCCACCAATTTCACCAATTCTGTTACCATCAACATAAACATCATCACCTGAGTAAAATTCACCTTTTGTTACAACATGGTCTACTAGGTTTAGGGAATCACCATTTTTTAATACAAATGTATTTTCTTTTGGAATACCACATTCTATTCCCAAGTTAGCATGGCGTTTTAACATTCTATAATCTCCGTGGAATGGCATTAAATACTTTGGATTCAACAATCTTATTGCAAGTTTTAATTCTTCTTCATTACCATGTCCTGAAGTATGTAAATCAGCTAAAGCTGTATTAGTATAAACTTTTACACCTTTTAGATATAATTGATTAATTGTTTTAGAAATACTTAAAGCATTTCCTGGTATTGCACTTGATGAGAATATTACAACATCATCTGGTCTTAATTTAATTTGGCGATGAGTTCCATTTGATATTCTAGAAAGTGCTGCGAGTGGTTCACCTTGGGAACCTGTACAAAGTATAGTTACTTCATTTGGTTTTAAATTATTAGCTTCTTCAGCCGAAATTAATAGTTCTTTATGATTAATATATCCTCCATTGATAGAAATATTTATATTATTTTCCATACTTCTACCAAAGATACAAATTTTTCTATTATGTTTATAACAAGTTTCAAAAATATGTTTTAAACGATAAATATTAGATGCAAAAGTAGCAATGATAATACGATTATTCTTACATCTATCAAACATTTCTCCTAAAGCAATATCTACTTTTGATTCTGATTTTGAATATCCAGCATTTAAAGCATTGGTAGAATCACTTATTAAAACGCCTACCCCTTCCTGACCGAGAGTTGCCAT
>CACZTK010000072.1 GCA_902784095.1 uncultured Erysipelotrichaceae bacterium
CAACACATAGTGGGTGTGTGAAAAATTCAATTTCACATACATATGCAGAAGATATAGATACAAAAGAGGCAGGAGCAGCAGGAAATAAGGATGGAGGAACAGTAAGAGATACAGCAGGAAATGTAACAAATTGTAAAGCAAATCAAACGGTAAAAATAGATAAAACCGCACCAGCAAAACCAAGTTTAAATAATCCAAATGATGGTATATGGGTAAATAAAGTAAAATATAACAGTAGTGGATTTAGTTATACAATAAAAGGAACAACAACAGAAAAATTAAGTGGAGTAGAGTCATGGCAATATACATACAATAATAATGCTACAACAATTGGCACTGATGGAGAGACAGTATGGAAGAAATATGATAATTCATCAAAAGAAATATTCACAACAACACCATTTAAGATGGATAGAAATCAAAATGTATATATAAGAGTGTGTGACAAGGCAGGAAACTGTTCAGAAAAATCATCAAGTAATATAAAAATTGATAAAACAGATCCAGTATGTGGAGAACCAACAGGAGGGAATACAGCATGGATAAATGCAGCAAGTACTACAACTTCAAGAACAATAACTGCAAAATGTGAAGATCCAAATGGAGGAAAGGCCGCGAGTGGATGTGTTAAACAATCAATTTCATATGTTTATAGTAAGGATATAAATACAAACAAAGCAGGAGCAGCAGGTAATAATAATGGTGGAGTTATAAGAGATATAGCAGGAAATACAGCAAAATGTAAAGCAAATCAAACAGTAAAAATAGATAAAACAGCACCAACAAAACCAAGTTTAAATAATCCTTATAATAATGTTTGGGTTAATAAAGATAAATTTAATAGTAGCGGATTTAGTTATAAAATAAAAGGAACAACAACAGAAAAATTAAGTGGAGTAGAATCATGGCAGTATACATACAATAATAATGCTACAACAATTGGCACTGATGGAGAAACACTATGGAAGAAATATGATAATTCATCAAGAGAAATATTCACAACAACACCATTTAAGATGGATAGAAATCAAAATGTATATATAAGAGTGTGTGATAAAGCAGGAAATTGTTCAACAAAAAATTCAAGTAATATAAAAATAGATAAGACACCTCCGACAACACCAACAATTAAAAACCCTCATGAGAATAAGTGGATAAATAAAGCATATTTTGATGCTGGAAACAAATATGATATAGAAATTGGTACCATAGAAAATGGAAGTGGAGTGAAAAAGTGGGAGTATACATATAATCAAAATTCAGCATGGAATTTATACAAAGGAATAACTTCATTGCAGTCTAAAGTAACTTTATCTAGTGCTAATACTAATAAATATATTTATATAAGGGTAGAAGATGTAGCAGGAAATGTTTCTAAAGTAAGTTCAAGTAGGATAAAAATTGATAAGAATATTCCAACAATAAAAACGCTTAGTCTTTCATCAAATAATGCAAATTATCAAACTGCAACAGCAAAAATATCGGCAACAGTTAGTGATACGGGAGGCAGTGGTTTAGCATCATATTGTAAATCTCTATCAGGTAATGTAAGTGATTGTAGTTGGATATCAAATACTTCAAATTCTATATCATCTTCTATAGTAGTATCATCTTCATTAGATGGTTCAAATAAAAAAGTCAATATGTGGGTAAAAGATGCTGCTGGAAATATTTCGCCTTCATCTGTAAGTGAATATAAAGTATATAAAGAGTGTAGTAGTGTAGAAAATAATGGTAATGCTTCATGTGGTACATATGGTAGCTGTTCAAATGCTTGCGGTGGAAAGATGTATGCAACAAAAACACAACCGATGAAGGACAAATATACAGGAACTGCTTGCCAAGCTAATGTTACTGCTAATGGATGCGAGGCTTCTTGTGGAGGAAAATCTGATTGGGTAGTAACTGATAATGGAACATTTGGTGCTTGTAGTAAAGCTTGTGGCGGAGGAACTCAATCAAAAACAGTTTCTTATGCGAAATATTCAACACTACCTGGTTATACATCAACTGTATGTGAAACAAAATCAGAGCCAGTAAGTCAAAACTGTAATACACATGATTGTTGTGGAATTGTTAATCAATATGATGGAACTGTATGTTCAAGCACTTGTGGTGGTGGAACACTTAATCTAGTGGCATATTCTGCTTATGATGGAAGTAGATGTCCTAATCAGGATTTAGGCAGTGGAGGTTCAGCTTGTAATACACATGATTGCTGTTCAAATGTAACATATAAAGAAACGAATACATGCAGTGTATCCTGTGGTGGAGGAAAGAAAAAAAGAGAAGCATATTCTGCATATAATAGTCAAAGGTGTTCTAGTGAGGACGATTACGGAGGATCAGCTTGTAATACTGATCCATGTGTTATAACTATGTATTTTTGTAGAAAAGGAAGCACTTATGTACATACATATAAGTCATTAAAATGTGATAATAATCATCCTTACAATTGTGCATTAACTTATCCATATAACACTGAAGTTATTGTTAAAACTAAAAAGTCAGGTGACTATTGGGTCTTAGAATCAGGTATTTCAATACAAGGAAGTGACAAAAAAGGGAAATATATTTATAAAACATGTTTATCAAGTAAAAAAAATGCAGATGATTGTACTTCATGTACAGGGTAATAATTAAAATGAAAGGGTAAATAGTATGCTTAAAAGTAATAAAGTAATTAAAATATTAATAATACTAGCTACAAGTATTTTATTGATAGGAATCGTTATTAATAAATTTAGTGATAGAAAATTCCAAAAAGTTAATCAAAATCTATATCGATATAATGATATAGATTTTGATACAAAAAAAATTAGTAATTGCATTAAAGGACAAACTTGTTCTATTTCAGTTATAGATTTTAGATTTATAAAGACAACGAATAAAAGTGAAGTATTAAGAATGAAATTTGATGAGATTAATCAAAAAACACTTCAACTATACAATGAAAGTATCAATTCAAATACCAATACAAGTGAATGCAGTGCTGTTGCCAATATATATAAACATAGAATTGTTTATCAAAATTTATTCCATGTATATGAAGATGATGAGTTTATATCCGTTGCTGTTGATAGAATTGGAATTGATTTTTGTGCTATGAAAGATAACTATTTGGGAATAGAAACATATTACTATGATATAAAGAAAAATAAGTTTATAACTCAAGAAGAAATATTATCTAAGTTTCCAATTACGAATATAGAGAAATCAATTAAAAAAAGTATTGAACAAGAGAATAGTGAATTAGATAGACAATATACATACGATAATGTAAATTCAAATTATAGTATATATTTTGATTCAGATGGTGTTGCTTTTGTTTCATATAAACATAATGAAGATGGACAATATAGTGATGCAAAACTTGATTTTAAAATCAAATAGTAGCAACTGATAATTTATAGAATAGGCATTACACAATTTGTGTAGTGCTTTTACATATTTGTTAGTATACAACTTAATTTTTATTTATAAAATGTAACTATTATGATAGAATATTATTAGGAGTTGATAATATGGGCGTATTTAAAAAGAAAACTTCAAAAGAGTTAGATATAGAATCTCTAAATGAAGTAATAGGATTGGGAAAAAGAATTTTAAGTATAAGTTTTGTAATGATTGTAATTTCATTAGTGCTTCTTGTTTTATATATTATAAAAATGCTGAATTTAGTAGGACTTATTAAAGATTTCCTAGTAGTAATTTCACCAGTGTTTATAGGTCTTATAATAGCATGGTTATTTGATCCTGTAGTTGATTTTTTTGAAAAGAAAAAGTTTCCAAGAATAGCTGGTTGTATAATAGTTTATGTTATTTTACTTGGTTTACTTGGTTTACTTATATTTTTAATGATTCCATCATTGGTTGATCAAGTAAAAGACTTTGCAGGTACAATTCCTACATTATTATCTGATTTAAAGGATTTTGTTTCAAATACTTTAAAATCGTTTAGTGATGGAACTGATATGGATATGACGCCAGTAAAACAACAAATTTTCTCATCACTTGAATCTATTGGTAATGGTCTTACTAATAATTTACCTAATAAGCTAGTATCACTTGGTAAAGGAATACTTAGTGGTGGTATGTTTGTTATATTAGGATTAATGATAGGCTTTTATATGTTATATGATTTTGATAGATTACATATGGCAATATTAGAACTAGTTCCTAAAAGATATCATGATGATACAGTGGATTTATTATCAAGAATTAATCATTCTTTAAGAGAATATGTAATGGGAGTTTTAATAGTAATGACACTTGTTTTTGTAACTCAAAGTATTTGTCTTACTTTAGCAGGTTTGGAAGCTCCACTTATCTTTGCATTATTCTGTGCAGTAACTGATATTATTCCATACTTTGGACCATATATAGGAGCAATTCCAGCTGTACTTGTAGGATTTACAATATCACCATTTACAGGAATTTGTACAATAATTGCTATAGTAGTTGTTCAATTATTAGAAAATAATTTCTATCAACCATTAATTATGGGACATGCAATGAAATTACATCCAGTTACTATAATGCTAGGATTATTAATATTTGAACATTTCTTTGGAATACTTGGTATGATAGTTGCAACACCAGTAATCGCAACTATTAAAGTAATTTTAAAATTTATAGATGAAAAAATAGAAGTAATGCAAAAAATTAAAGATAATTAAAAATTTTAATTGAATATTACTAATATATTTGTTAAAATAAATATGTTATATTTATAAGATGTTGATTAAAAATGAGTACTAATATGATACTTTTCAGAGAGGCTTTTATTGGTGTGAAAAAGCTAAGTTAGTATTAGGAAGCTATTTTATGAGTCTTAAGGGAGACCTTTATCAAATTAAGACCAAGATAGGATGGTACCGGGCTTTTGTCCTCCTAGTGTTGGTCTTTTATTGTATTATAAAAAGATGAGGAAGTGTTAATATGAATAAAGTAATAGCTATTGATGGAGTTGCATCATCAGGAAAAGGAGCAGTAACTAAAATAGTTGCAGAGAAATTAAACTTAACTTCAATTGATACAGGTTCAATGTATAGAGCAATCGCTCTAGAAACAATTAATAAAAATATATCTATTGATGAAGTAGATAAAATAATTGACATAGCTAAAAACTGTACTATTAAATTAGATCCTAGTGGAGTAGTTTATTTAAATGGAGAAGATGTAACTAAATATTTAAAAACAAAGGAAGTAAATAGTATAGTTTCTCAAGTATCAAGTATTCCTGAAGTAAGAGAAATTTTAGTTGAACAACAGAGAAAGATGGCAGAAGATATTGATGTTATTATGGAAGGAAGAGATATTACAACTGTTGTATTTCCAAATACTAAGTATAAATTCTACTTAGATGCAGATGTAGAAGAAAGAGCAAAAAGACGTCATCTTCAAAATAAAGAATTAGGTATAGATATACCATATGAGGAAGTTTTAGAATCGATTAAATTTAGAGATGAAAATGATAAAAATAAACCAGTAGGTGCATTAAAAAGATGTGATGACCAAATATATATAGATACAACTAATATGAGTATTGATGAAGTGGTTAATGAAATAATAAGTAAAGTAAAAGAAATAGAGGAGGAATCAAAATGAGATACATGACACATAATGAAATTAGAAATATGTGGTTAAACTTTTTTAAGAGTAAAGATCACAAAGTATACGAATCAGCTCCACTTGTTCCAATTAATGATGATAGTCTTCTTTGGGTAAATGCTGGTGTTACTCCATTAAAAAAATATTTTGATGGAACAGTAGTACCTGATGTTAAAAGAATTACTAGTGTGCAAAAATGTATTCGTACTAATGATATAGAAAATGTAGGAGTTACTAAGCGTCATCAAACTTTCTTTGAGATGATGGGAAACTTTTCAATTGGAGATTATTTCAAAGATGAAGCAATTGAATTTGCATTTGAAGCATTAACTTCTCCAGAATGGTTTGATATTCCAAAAGAAAAATTATATGTAACTGTATATCCTGATGATATTGATGCTTATAATAAGTGGGTATCAGTAGGATTTATTGAAGACCATATTGTAAAATTAGAAGAAAATTTCTGGGAAATTGGAGAAGGACCATGTGGACCTGATTCTGAGATTTTTTATGATAGAGGAAAAAAATATGATCCTGATGGTACTGCTTTAGAAAAATTTAAGAATGATGATGAACAAGAACGTTATGTTGAAATTTGGAATAATGTTTTTTCTCAATTTAATTCTAAAGAGGGAGTAGATCGTAAAAATTATAAGGAACTTCCACATAAGAATATAGATACAGGAGCAGGACTTGAAAGATGGTGTTGTATATTCCAAGATGTTGATTCTAACTTTGATACAGATTTATTCACACCAATTATTAAACATATAGAAGAGTTAACAGGAATTTTATATCATTCTCAAAAAGAATTTCAAGTAATAGCAGATCATATTCGTGCAATTACATTTGCTTTGTCTGATGGAGCAACTTTTGAAAATGTAGGCCGTGGATATGTACTTAGAAGATTATTAAGACGTAGTATACGTATGGGAAAAAATCTTAACTTGAATGAACCATTTATGTATAAGATAGTTTCAGATGTTGTTGATACAATGGGAGAATTCTATCCTAATTTAGTTGAGACTAGACCAGTAATTGAAGCTTCTGTATTAGAAGAAGAAAAACTTTTCTTTAAGACTTTAGATGCTGGAGAAAGAAGATTAAAAGAATTAATGGCTAATAGTGTAGATAAGTTTATTACTGGTGATGAAGCATTTAAGCTATATGATACTTATGGATTCCCATTTGAATTAACACTTGAGTACTTAGAAGAAGCAGGATATAAGACATCTAAAGAAGAATTTGATAAATATATGAATATTCAAAAAGAAATGGCTAGAAAAAATGTAAAAAACAAATCATCTATGGCTAGTCAAAAGAAAGTATTATTAGATTATAAAGAACCAAGTGAATTTGTATATGGATTGTATAG